>CAJYBQ010000333.1 GCA_913064755.1 uncultured Alphaproteobacteria bacterium | reverse complement strand
GTGTTCTGCAGGAAAATGTCGGCATATCCCCCCAGCGAGGCGACACCTTCCTGGATCCGGGCACCGCCGGCATAGAAAATCCCGATCACCGGAGCGCCATTCTGGATGGCGGCCTTCTGGATCTTGACGATTTTCTGGGCGTGGGTCTCCGACAGCGAGCCGCCGAACACCGTGAAATCCTTGGAGAAGAGATAGACCAGCCGGCCATTGATCGTACCGTGTCCTGTGACCACGCCATCGCCCGGGATCTTCTTGTCGGCCATCCCGAAATCGACGCAGCGATGCTCGACGAACATGTCCCATTCCTCGAACGATCCCTCGTCCAGGAAGAGCTCTATCCGCTCCCGCGCTGAAAGCTTTCCCCGTGCGTGCTGCGCCTGGACACGACGTTCACCGCCGCCTGCCCGCGCCTTGGCCCGCTTCTCCTCCAGCATCTGAACGATGTCCTGCATCGAATGCACCCCTCTTGTATCGTCACGCGAATCTGATGCCGCGATCATAAGTGATTGGTTGCGAAGCGCCAGCCGGTCAGGCGCTGCCCCGCATTGCGCGGCAGAAACGCTCCACCGCGGCGAATTCCGCGCGGATGCCGGCGCGCCGGCGCGCGGCCTCGTCATCCTCCCCCCATTCCTCGATCTGGAAGGTCTCGTCCAGCTGCGCCGCGTCGAACGCCTGCACCGCGTCGATGCGGCCATGCACCAGCGCCAGGCCGATCACCAGCGACCCTGCCGTGCCCGTCGCCACCGACAGCGGCACCAGCAGGAAATTGTCCAGCGCCATGACATGGGTGCGCAGGGCGTCCAGCGATGCCTGCGGCTGTTCCTGGGCATGAATGTCGGAGGTCACGACCAGCCTGGCATCGAAGCGGACCTCCAGCCAGTCGAGCAACGGCCGCCAGGTGGCCTGCTGGCGCTGTATCAGCCGTTCCGGATCCGCCGCCCAGAAACAGACCATGTCGGTCGCCGCGTATTTCGCCACCGCGTCAGCCGTCTGGTCGCGCATGCCCGCCAGGTCATCGATCGCGGTCCCGGCCATGCGCATCAGCGGCATGGCGCGGGTATCGATCTTCTCCCCCTGGGCGTCCCATTCGTCGGCGATCGCCTGCGCCAGTTCCCGGGTCGGCACCTGCACCGGTTGCCGGGCCGGGGACCGGATCGGGCGACCATCCAGCAGGATCGAGAACCCGTTGTCGGCCTCCGCCACCCCGGCGGACTTGTAGAACCTGTTCATGCGGCCTCTCCCCTGGGCAGCAGGCTTTCCACGGCTGCCACGATCTCTGCCGCGGTGCGCACGATGGCCCCGGCCCCGGCATCGCGCAATTCGTCGGTCGCGTGATACCCCCAGCCGACGCCGATGGCCTGGGCACCGGCGCTGCGGGCCATTTCCATGTCGAAGGTCGTGTCGCCGATCACCAGCGTCGCCGACGGTTCGATCCCCGTTTCGGCACAGGCCTTCAGGCACATGTCCGGCGCGGGCTTGCCCGCGGCCACGTCATCGGCGGTCTGCAGCGTCTGGAACCGGACGGCCAGCCCGTGGCGTGCCAGCACCGCATCCAGGCCGCGACGGCTCTTTCCCGTCGCCACGCCCAGGATGGTATGCGGCTGGTCCAGGTCCATCACGGCGGCCTTGATGCCTTCGTACATCGGTTCCTGCAAGCCGCCGCCGAGGCGCAGGTTGCGGAAGGTTTCCTTGTAGATTCCCGCCACCTGCAACGCGTCCGACTGCCCCAGTTCCGGGGCCAGCCGCCGCACGGCCACGTCCAGGCTCAACCCCACGACCCGCTTGACCGCGTCCGGTGGCGGTGCAATCAAGCCGAAACCGAGGAACGCTGTCTGCATGGACGTGACGATGCCAGCCTGGCTGTCCACCAGCGTGCCGTCGCAATCAAACAGGATAAGTCGTGGAATCATGGGGCCGGACATTGCCATAGCTGCTGGCCAGACGGAACCGGATGCGCGCGAGATTTGAGGCAGAATGATGCAAGACGACCTGAAACACCTGGGGCAGAACAGCGTACTGCCCGAAACCCCGGACGCGGCGGTACTGGATGCGGTGCCGAACCCGCAGGGCGACCATGCCTACATGATCCGCTTCACGGCACCGGAGTTCACCTCGCTCTGTCCTGTCACGGGGCAGCCGGACTTCGCGCGCCTGGTCATCGACTACGTGCCGGACCGGCAGATCGTGGAGAGCAAGAGCCTGAAGCTGTTCCTCGGCGCGTTCCGCAATCACGGCGCGTTTCACGAGGACTGCACGGTGATGATCGCGCGGCGGATCATCGACTGCATCAGCCCGGTCTGGCTCAGGATCGGCGGATACTGGTACCCGCGTGGCGGCATCCCCATCGATGTCTTCTACCAGACGGGGGAGCCGCCTGCCGGTGTCTGGCTGCCGGACCAGAACGTCGAGACCTATCGCGGTCGCTGACCGGCAGCCATGGGGCAACCAGGGAAACCGGGCCGCCGTCAGCCGTCCGTGAGGGCCCGGCGCAGGCCGACGAACTCCAGTTCCGCGAAGACGACCACGGCCAGCGCGATGACGATCACCAGCGCGTAGCCGAGGCCGGTCGGCGAAAGCAGGCCGCTTGCCAGCAGGATCGCCGACCCCACCGCCCAGCCGGCATTCAGCGCGACGACGAGCCAGACGGCCGAACGGGGCGGGTCCTGGCGGGTGGCGAGCCAGCCGACCAGGGCCAGGAACGGGATGAAGATCATCCCCGACCCGCGGATCAGCAGCACCGGCAGGCCCGTGACAGCCGCCAGCGGTTCCGCGGCCAGCAGAAGCGGCAGCGTGCAGAGACCGGTGATCACGAAGTCGATCTGCAGCGCGCGACGCAGCAGGTTCGTGCCGGATCCGGTCGAAGGCCGGGTCGAAGAACCGACCGGTGATCGGGTTGCGGTGTGGGACATGGGAAGGCTCCCTTGTTTCAATGACCTGAACGGTTGAACCGGACCACCCTGGCCCGGCGGACGCCAGACAGCGACGTCCATGGCCAGCAGGATGCGCGTGGTCCCGACATGGTCTCAATTACCTGGGAGGTCATTGGTCCGGCGCGCGACAGGGCCTAATCTGTGGCCATGCAGACCACATCATCAGATTTCGGATCGCACCTGCGCGCCTGGCGGCAGCGGCGGCGGTTGAGCCAGCTGGACCTTGCCACGGACGCGGGCATTTCCTCGCGCCACCTCAGCTTCATGGAAACCGGACGGTCCCGACCGAGCCGGGAAATGGTGCTGCGGTTGAGCGACTACCTGGACGTTCCGCTGCGCCAGCGCAACGTCCTGCTGACGGCGGGGGGCTTTGCCCCGGTCTATCCGGAACGCCCCCTGGATGACCCGTCGCTGGAACCGGCACGGAAAGCCGTGGAACTGGTGCTCGACGGCTACCACCCCTACCCCGCCATCGCGGTGGACCGGCACTGGAACCTGGTCCGCGCCAACCGGATGGTGGCGGTGATGCTGCAAGGGGTGGCGGCGCACCTGCTCGAAGCACCCTGCAATGTCCTGCGTCTCAGCCTCCACCCCGACGGGCTGGCCCCGCGCATCACCAACCTGCGGCAATGGCGGGATCATCTGCTGATCCGCTTGCGCCAGCAGGTGGCAACAAGCGGCGATCCGGTGCTGTCGGAACTGCACGACGAACTCGCCGCCTACCCCGTACCCACGGCGGACCCGCCGGGCAACGGCGACTTCCCGGCGGAGATGGTGGATTACGTCATCCCACTGCGGCTGCAGACCGACCAGGACGTGCTGTCCGTCTTCAGCACCACGACCATCTTCGGCACCCCGACCGACGTCACCCTGTCCGAAATCGCCATCGAGGCATTTCTGCCAGCCGACGCGGCAACGGCGGAGGCCCTGCGCCTGAAGGCCGGGAGCCTGGCAGGTTGAACCCGGACCCCAGTTGCCGGAATCGAAGAAGCCCCGGCGGGTGTGCCGGGGCTTCGTTCGTCGTCGGTTGTCGTCGCAGACCTTAGCCGAAGAGGCCGAGGATGCTCTGCGGTGCCTGGTTGGCGATGGACAGGGCCTGGGTGCCAAGCTGCTGCTTGATCTGCAGCGCCTGCAACCGCGCGCTTTCCTTGGCGAGATCCGCATCGACCAGGTTGCCGACACCGGTGGTCAGGCTGTCGATCAGCTTGTCGACGAAGGTCTGGTGAATGTCGATGGACTTCGCCCGGGTTCCGAGCTGGGCCAGCTGCTGGTTGGCGGTGCCGAGGTTCGGAGGCGGATCCGGTTGTGGCTCGCCTGGTGTTCAGCGGGGGATCGGTTTTGCTTCGACGCTGGTCTTGTCACCTAGGAGCGGCGCCGATACCATCCGAATCCGAGCCGCCCCGTTCCCCCTCACCCGGCGGGGCCCCATTCGACATGCGCAGCATTCTCCTCTTCCTCGCGTTGTCCGTTCCCGTTGTCACAGTCGCGTCCGGCTGTCCGTTGGCGAGCCGCGAACGTGTCCAGTCCACCACCCGGATGAACGAAGGCATCCAGGCCGAGAAGAAGGGCAACACCTCGTCAGCCGAGCGCTCCCTCAAGGAAGCGATCGAGATCGACCCGACGCACGCCAAGGCGCACTACACCCTCGGGCTCGTCTACCAGAAGCAGGGCAAGCTGGTGGATGCTGCGAAGGCCTTTGAGAATGCGGTC
>CAJYBQ010000332.1 GCA_913064755.1 uncultured Alphaproteobacteria bacterium | reverse complement strand
GAGCGGAAGGCGGAGGCAGTGGGGACCGCGACCCCGTCGGGGCGCGGCCTTGTGGTCGGAATGGACAGCCCGCGGCAGTCGAACGGGCGCGCCACCCAGCCCCGCGACGCCTGGCTGAAGTCGCGCAACCGGATCGGCATCGCCGGGCTCGACACCCGCGCCCTGACGCGACGCATTCGTGACGGTGGCCCGCCGACCGGTGTCATCGCCCACTCGGCCGACGGCAGTTTCGATACCGCCGCCATGATTGCCGAGGCCCGGGCCTGGCCGGGGCTGGAGGGGATGGACCTGGCGAAGGAAGTCACCTGCGCGCAGAGCCGGACCTGGACCCAGGGTGACTGGACGCTGGGCGAGGGCTATGCCGAGGCCGGCACGCCGAAGCGCCGGGTCGTTGCCATCGACTATGGCTGCAAGCTGAACATCCTGCGCTGCCTGGTGGACGCCGATTGCGAGGTGACTGTCGTTCCGGCGACCGCGACCGCCGAGGAGGTGCTGTCGCACGATCCCGACGGTGTCTTCCTGTCCAACGGGCCGGGCGATCCGGCGGCGACCGGTGTCTATGCCGTGCCCGTCATCAGGCAGCTGATCGACAGCGGCAAGCCGATCTTCGGCATCTGCCTGGGCCACCAGCTGCTGTCCCTGGCGCTGGGCTGCAGCACGCAGAAGATGAACCGCGGCCATCGCGGCGCCAACCAGCCGGTGCAGGACCTGACCACGGGCAAGGTTGAGATCACCAGCCAGAACCATGGCTTTGTCACCACGCGCGAAAGCCTGCCCGCGGGCGTGACGGAGACCCACACGTCCCTGTTCGACGGTGTGCTGGAAGGTCTGCGCCTGGACGGCAAGCCCGTCTTCTCCGTCCAGTACCACCCGGAAGCCAGTCCGGGCCCGAGAGACTCGCATTACCTTTTCAAACGCTTCACGGACATGATCGACGCCAATGCCTAAACGCACCGACATACGATCCATCATGATCATCGGGGCGGGGCCGATCGTCATCGGCCAGGCCTGCGAATTCGACTATTCCGGCACCCAGGCCTGCAAGGCGCTGCGGGAAGAGGGATACCGGATCATCCTGGTGAACTCCAATCCCGCCACCATCATGACGGACCCGGAATTCGCCGATGCCACCTACGTGGAACCGGTGACACCGGAAGTGGTCGCCAAGATCATCGAGAAGGAACGCCCCGACGCGCTGCTGCCCACCATGGGCGGGCAGACCGCGCTGAACACGTCGCTGGCCCTGGCCGACGACGGCACGCTGGCGCGGTTCGGTGTCGAACTGATCGGTGCCCGGCAGGAAGCCATCGCCATGGCGGAGGACCGGGACCTGTTCCGCGCCGCCATGACCCGCATCGGCCTCGCCATGCCCAAGAGTGCAGTGGTCGAGACGCTGGCCGAGGGCCGTGACGTGATGGCGGAGATCGGGCTGCCTGCCGTCATTCGTCCGTCCTTCACCATGGGCGGCACCGGCGGCGGCATTGCCTACAACCGCGACGAGTTCGAACAGATCGTCGCCAGCGGGCTGGATGCCTCTCCCACCACGCAGGTGCTGGTCGAGGAATCGGTGCTGGGCTGGAAGGAATACGAGATGGAGGTGGTCCGCGACCATGCGGACAACTGCATCATCATCTGTTCCATCGAGAACGTGGACCCCATGGGCATCCACACCGGTGATTCGATCACGGTCGCGCCCGCGCTGACCCTGACCGACAAGGAATACCAGATCATGCGTGACGCCTCGATCGCGGTGTTGCGGGAGATCGGCGTGGATACCGGCGGCTCGAACGTGCAGTTCGCGGTCAACCCGGATGACGGGCGCCTGGTGGTGATCGAGATGAATCCCCGCGTGTCGCGGTCCTCGGCGCTGGCGTCGAAGGCAACCGGCTTCCCCATCGCCAAGGTCGCGGCCAAGCTGGCCGTCGGCTACACGCTGGACGAACTGGACAACGACATCACCCGGGTGACGCCGGCCAGTTTCGAGCCGACGATCGATTACGTCGTCACCAAGATCCCGCGTTTCACGTTCGAGAAGTTCGCCGGTGCCGAACCCTACCTGACCACGTCGATGAAGTCGGTCGGCGAGGCGATGGCCATCGGCCGCAACTTCCAGGAAAGCCTGCAGAAGGCGCTCCGGTCCATGGAAACCGGGCTGGACGGTCTGGATGACCAGCTGGTCGAAGGCGATGACGAGGACGCGCTGATCGCCGCCCTGGGCCGCCCGACACCGGACCGCCTGCTGATGACGGCGGAGGCCCTGCGTTTCGGTATCGAGAAGGAACGCATTGTCCGCATCACCCGCTACGACCCCTGGTTCGTCGATCAGCTGGATGAAATCGTCACGGCCGAGGGCCGGGTGCGCGAAGAAGGCCTGCCGACCACGCCGTGGGGCTGGCTGCAACTGAAGAAGATGGGCTTTGGCGACGCACGGATCGCGACCCTGGCCAAGACGTCGGAATCGCGGGTGGCCGCTGCCCGCCGCATGGCCGGTGTCACCGCCATCTACAAGCGCATCGACACCTGTGCCGCGGAATTCGAATCCGCCACGCCCTACATGTATTCGACCTACGAGGGCTTTCCCTCGCCGACGGGTGAGCTGATCCCCGGCGAATGCGAATCCCGGCCCACCGACCGCCGCAAGATCATCATCCTGGGCGGTGGCCCGAACCGGATCGGCCAGGGTATCGAGTTCGATTACTGCTGCGTCCATGCCTGCTTCGCGCTGAAGGAAGCGGGCTATGAGACCATCATGATCAACTGCAATCCGGAAACGGTCTCGACCGACTATGACACCTCCGACCGGCTGTATTTCGAGCCGCTGACGATCGAGACGGTGCTGGAGATCGTGCGGACGGAAGAACAGTCCGGCGAAGTGGTCGGCGTGATCGTGCAGTTCGGTGGCCAGACCCCGCTGCGGCTCGCGCAGGGTCTGCTGGATGCCGGTGTGCCGATCCTCGGCACCTCGGTCGACGCGATCGACCTGGCGGAGGATCGCGACCGGTTCCAGGACCTGCTGCAGCGCCTCGACCTGCGCCAGCCGCCCAATGGCATCGCCCGCAGCAACGAAGAGGCGAAGGCCGTGGCCGAGAAGCTCGGCTTCCCCGTGCTGCTGCGTCCGTCCTACGTGCTGGGTGGCCGGGCGATGGAAATCGTCCACGACATGCCGGCGCTGGAGCGTTACGTGCGGGAGGCCGTTCGGGTGTCAGGTACCAGCCCGGTGCTGGTGGATTCCTACCTCGGCAATGCCAGCGAGGTTGACGTGGACGTGCTGTGCGATGGCACCGAGACCTTCGTCGCCGGCATCATGGAACACATCGAGGAAGCGGGCGTGCATTCGGGCGATTCCGCCTGTGCCCTGCCGCCCTATTCCCTCAGTGCCGAGACCATCGCGGAAATCCGCCGCCAGTCCGACATCCTGGCGCGGGAACTGGGCGTTGTCGGCCTGATGAACGTGCAGTTCGCGGTGCAGGACCAGCTTGTCTACATCCTGGAGGTCAATCCCCGCGCCTCGCGTACCGTGCCCTTCGTCGCCAAGACCATCGGCAAGCCCATTGCCAAGATCGCGGCACGGCTGATGGCGGGCGAGAAGCTGGCCGACTTCGACCTGCCGGCCGATGCGCTGGACTTCGACTACGTGGCGATCAAGGAAGCCGTGTTCCCGTTCGCCCGCTTCCCCGGCGTCGATGTGATCCTGGGGCCGGAGATGCGCTCGACGGGCGAGGTCATGGGCCTGGCGCGCGATTTCGAGATGGCGTTCCTGAAGTCCCAGCTGGGCAGTGGTACCCGCCTGCCGGATTCCGGCACCGTGTTCATCTCCGTCCAGGACAGTGACAAGACCATGTTCGCGGAACTGGGGCGTGACCTGGTGGCCATGGGCTTTGCCCTCGTGGGGACCCACGGCACCGCGCGCTTCCTGACCGATCACGGCGTGGCCTGCAAGCCGATCAACAAGGTGCTGGAGGGACGGCCGCATATCGTCGATGCGATCAAGAACCACCAGGTGCAACTGGTGATCAACACCACCGACGGGGAACAGGCGATCCGCGATTCGTTTTCGCTGCGCCGGACCGCCCTGCAGGAACGGGTACCCTACTACACGACCGCTGCCGGGGCGCGTGCCGCCATCCAGGCCATGAAGGCGCTGAAGACCGGTCGCCTTGAAGTCGCGCCGTTGCAGTCCTACTATTAAGGCTTAGATTGCGCCGGTAGCTGGCCGACCAGCCGCCGGCGCTTGTGACTCTCATGAGCCTGGAGAAGGTATCGGCGTGGAACGAGTACCCATGACACTGAAGGGGCAGCAACGCCTCGAAGTGGAACTCAAGAATTTGAAGTCCGTTGAGCGACCCGCCGTCATTCAGGCGATCGCGGAAGCGCGGGCGCACGGCGACCTTTCCGAGAACGCGGAATATCACGCGGCCAAGGAGAAGCAGGGATTCATCGAATCCCGTGTGATGGTCCTTGAAAGCGCGCTGAGCCGGGCGGAAGTGATCGACACCACCAAGATGTCTGGCGACACGATCCGCTTCGGCGCGACGGTCGGCCTCGCGGACGTGGTTAGGGCCGAGGAGAGCGAGTACGCGATCGGCGGCGGTGATGAAGCGGATGTCGAGAGCGGCTGGAAATCCCTCGCCAGCCCACTCG
>CAJYBQ010000331.1 GCA_913064755.1 uncultured Alphaproteobacteria bacterium | reverse complement strand
GCCCGCCTGGGCCAGTTTTCCTTCAAGCTCGCCGAGCTCTACCGTCGTGAACCGCATCGCACTCGCAAGGGTCTGGCGGTGAATGAACGGACTTTCTTCGCCGGTCGGCATTTTTTCGGCCTGCGCCGTCGTGACATCCATGAAATACCCGAGCACGTTATTGTGACGGATCTTCAGCGACGCGATCCCGGTTTCGTCGACATAGCGCGATTGCAGCGCGGCGATGTGCTTGCGGCTTTCATCCCGCAACTGGCGGAGTTCATCGAATTCGGGTGCATCCCCGTCGCGGATGAAGCCGCCGTCGCGGCGTTGCAGCGGCGGTTCATCGACCACGGCGGCAGACAGTTGCGCGATCAGCGTGTCGTGGCCCAGCAGCGCATCCGCCATGCGGGTCAGATCGGGCGGCCCGCTGTCCCCCAGCACGGCCCGGGCGGCGGCGGCGGCGGCGAGGGCGTCGCGCAGGTGTGCCAGGTCGCGCGGGCCACCACGGTCGAGGCCCAGCCGCGACAGCGCACGCTCGATATCAGGCGCGCGGCGAATGGCTTCGCGCAGGTCGCCGCGCCGGGTATCGTCATCGGCGAAGAACTGCACCATGTCCAGCCGTCGTCCGATCGCCAGCGGGTCGGTCAGCGGCCCGGCCAGGTCGACGGCCAGACGTCTGCCACCCGCGCCGGTCACCGTCCGGTCGATGACGGACAGCAGGCTGCCCCGTCGTTCCCCTGACAGGGTTTCGGTCAGTTCCAGGTTGCGCCGTGTCGCGGGATCCAGGCCCATGGTCGCGCCGCTGTCTTCGCGCACCGGCGGGCGGATGGGCGGCAGGCGTCCCTTCTGGGTCAGTTCGACATAGTCCACCACTGCACCCGCCGCGGCGATCTCCGCCCGCCCGAAACCGCCGAAACCCTCCAGCGTGCTGACGCCGAACAACGCCGCAAGTCGCTTCGCACCGCTCATGCTGTCGAAACGCGGTGCGGGCAGGGGGGTGAAACGGTCGGACCAGTCGCCGATCTGTTCGTCCAGTGTCTCGGGCAGCGTGTCGGGCAGCAGGATCTCGCCGGGGCCGAGGCGTGCCAGTTCGGCGGCAAGCGCATGGGCCGGCACCAGCGTGGTGCGCAACTCCCCGGTCGACATGTCGATCCACGCGAGGCCGAAGTCGGCATTGCGGCCGCCGCCGCTGCGCGCCAGGGCCAGCAGGTAATTGTTGCGCCGCGCGTCCAGCAGGGTGTCTTCGGTCAGGGTGCCGGCGGTGACCAGGCGGACAACGGCGCGCTGCACCACGGACTTGCCGCCGCGCTTCCTTGCCTCCGCCGGGTCTTCGGTCTGTTCGCAGACCGCCACGCGGAAACCGTCCCGGATCAGCCGTGCCAGGTACTGGTCGGCGGCATGCACCGGCACGCCGCACATGGGAATGTCCTCGCCCAGGTGCTTGCCACGCCTGGTCAGCGCGATGTCGAGACTGGCCGCGGCCTGCTTCGCATCGTCGAAGAAAAGCTCGTAGAAATCCCCCATGCGATAGAACAGCAGCGCCTCGGGATGATCTTCCTTGATCGCCAGGTACTGCACCATCATCGGGGTCGGCTGGTCGGCACCCGCACTCATGTCCCGAACACCATTCGCCCCTTGCGCAACACCGCGATCCTGCTCAATTGACCGGCCTCACGCGGTGGTCGCGACCGTCAGGCCCAGTTCTTCGATCATGGCGTCACGCATGCGGAATTTCTGCGGCTTGCCGGTCACGGTCATCGGCAGTTCGTCGCGGAACCGGACGTGGCGGGGAATCTTGTAATGCGCGATCTGGCCCTTGCAGAACGCCTTGATGTCATCCTCGTTCGCGGTCTCGCCGGGCTTCAGGACAACCCAGGCACAGACTTCCTCCCCGAAGCGTTCATCGGGGATGCCGAAGACCTGCGCGTCGGCGATCTTCGGGTGCCGGAACAGGAATTCCTCCACCTCGCGCGGGTAGACGTTCTCGCCACCCCTGATCAGCATGTCCTTCACCCGGCCGGTGATGTTGCAATAGCCTTCCGCGTCGATGGTTGCCAGGTCGCCGGTATGCATCCAGCCTTCGGCGTCGATTGCCTCCGCCGTGCGCTCCGGATCGTCCCAGTACCCCTTCATGACGGAATAGCCACGCGTGCAGAGTTCCCCCTGCACGCCGGGTGGAACGGTTGCGCCGCTCTCGTCCACCACCTTGCATTCGACGTTCGGGTGAATGCGGCCAACGGTGGACACGCGGCGGTCCAGCGGATCGTCGGTGCCGCTCTGGAACGACACCGGGCTGGTCTCGGTCATGCCGTAGGCGATCGTCACCTCGGACATGTTCATCTCGTTCACCACCCGCTTCATGACCTCGGTCGGGCAGGGGGCGCCGGCCATGATGCCGGTCCGCAGGTTCGAGAAGTCGAAGCTGGCGAATTCCGGGTGGCCAAGGGCGGCGACGAACATGGTCGGCACGCCGTAGAGCGCGGAGCAGCCTTCGGCCGAGACGGCGCGTAGGGTTGTGTCCGCATCGAAGGCTTCCGCCGGGAAGATCATGCAGGCACCGGTGGCGACGCAGCCCAGCGTGCCCATGACCATGCCGAAGCAATGGTACAGCGGCACCGGGATGCAGAGGCGATCCTGCGCCGTGAAATGCATCGACCCCACGACCGCGCGGGCATTGTTCATGATGTTCTTGTGGGTCAGGGTGGCACCCTTCGGCGCGCCCGTGGTGCCGGAGGTGAACTGGATGTTGATGGCGTCATCGGGGTCCAGGCTGGCCGTGATCGCGTCCAGGTCTGCCGTGCCTTCGCGCCGTCCGCGCGCCACCACGTCGTCGAAGCGGAACATGCCCGGTGACATGGCCTCCCCCATGCGGATGACGGAACGCAGCGTCGGCAGCTTCTCCGATTTCAGCGCCCCGGGTGCGCAGTTGTCGATCTCCGGCGCCAGGCTGCGGATCATTTCCAGGTAGTCCGACGTCTTGAAGGTGGCGGCGGTGACCAGCGCCAGGCAGCCCACCTTGTTCAGCGCATATTCCAGTTCCGACAGGCGATAGGCGGGGTTGATGTTGACCATGACAAGGCCGAGGCGGGCAGTCGCGAATTGTGTCAGTACCCATTCCGCCCGATTCGGGGACCAGATACCGATGCGGTCGCCCTTCTTCAGGCCCAGCAGGTCGAGACCCTGCGCCAGGGCATCGACTTCCGCGCTCAACTCGGCCCAGGTCCAGCGAATTCCCTGCTCGACGAAGACCGCGGCCTCCCGGTCGGCGAAGCGGGTCGCGGTTTCCCTGAACACGTCGGGGATGGTGCGGTGCCAGAGCGCGGGGCCGGTATCCCCGACCACGTGGGAGACACCGTTGATCGGGCGGGGGTCGTGGGCCTGACCCTGTTGCGGGCTCTGTTCGTTCATGGGGCAGCATCCTCCAGCAGTTCCGTGGCCGATCATCCGCTCCGCCATCCGAGAGTCAAGCTGGCGCAGTCGCCGATGCGTGACTTGCCAAACCGGCATCGACTGGCCACATGTCAGTGCGAGTTCAGTTGCCCATCCCGACTGCCCCGGACCCGGAGAGATGTCTTGCCCCGCGCCCTGCTGCCTGCCCTGACCGCCCTGTTGCTGCCACTTCTGATGATCCTGCCGACGGAGCGCGCGCAAGCGGGCCTGTTCAACGCGGAAACCTTCACCCTCGACAACGGCATGGAGGTGGTGGTGATCCCCGATCACCGCGCACCCGTCGTTGTCCACATGGTCTGGTACCGGCTGGGCGCGGCGGATGAGCCCGTCGGCCGATCCGGCGTCGCGCATTTCCTCGAACACCTGCTGTTCAAGGGCACCGACAAGATCGCGCCGGGGGCCTTCTCCAGGATCGTGGCGGCGAACGGCGGGCGCGACAATGCCTTCACCTCGCTGGACTACACCGCCTATTTCCAGGTGATCGCGCGCGACCGGCTTGACCTCGTCATGGGGATGGAGGCGGACCGCATGGTCAACCTGCGCCTGAACAAGGACGACGTGCGCACGGAACGCGACGTCGTGCTGGAGGAACGTCGCCAGCGGACGGATTCCCGGCCCGACGGTCAATTCGCCGAACAGGCCCGCGCGGCGCTGTATCTCCAGCATCCCTACGGTCGCCCGGTGATCGGCTGGGAAGAGGAAATCCGCAACCTGAGCCTTGAGGACGCGATGGCGTTCTACAAGCGCTATTACGCGCCGAACAATGCCATCCTGATCGTTGCCGGCGACATAACTGCGGCGGACCTCCGGCCGCTGGCGGAGAAGCACTACGGCGTCATCCCGGCGAACCCGGACACCGCCGTCGCGGCCCTGCCGCTGGAACCGCCGCATCGCGCCGCGCGCCGCGTGCTGCACAGTGATCCGCGCGTTGCCGTGACCTCGTGGCAGCGCCAGTACCTGGCCGACAGCATTGGCTGGGGCGACCGCGAACGCAGCGCACCGCTGAATTTCCTGGCGGAGATCCTGGGCGGTGGCAGCACCAGCCGCCTGTCCCGCGCGCTGGTGGTTGAGCAGGGAATAGCCGTGTCCGCGGGGGCCTGGTATTCCGGGGTCAGTCGGGGACCGGGTAACTTCGGCCTCTACGCCACGCCCGCGCCGGACAGCGACACGGATGCCGTGGAAGCGGCAATGGACGCGGCACTGGCCGAGATCATCGCCAACGGCGTGACGG
>CAJYBQ010000330.1 GCA_913064755.1 uncultured Alphaproteobacteria bacterium | reverse complement strand
CCTAGGTGAGAGCTACGAAGCCGGGCCGGATCTGACGCTCCGGCGTCGGCGGGCGGGCTGCGGGTGGACTGCGCGTGCGCGGGGCGCTGGCCATCTCTCAGGGCATGAAGTTCGGCGACGTCGCCGGCGCGATCCTGCCCTATCCCACCCTGGGCGAGGTCTCCAAGCGCGCCGCCGGTCAGTTCTTCACCCCGAAACTGTTCAACGACCGCACGCGCAAGATCGTGCGATTCCTCGCCCGGTTCGGGTGACAGCCGAGGGTCGTGGTGAGGGATGCTGGTCTGTTCGAACGGCGTGCCCGGGCTTGACCCGGGTACCCATGGTGCCGCGCGTGCGCCGTCGGGGGAAGGGGGCGACCCCGGCCCTTGCTGCCCCTGGTCGTGCTGCCCCCGCCTCTTACTGCCCCCGGCGCAGCACCCGGCCGCGGCGCGTGCTGCCGACGGTGCCGCCGGAAAAGCTCTCCTGCCCGTTGACGAAGACATGCGCGATCCCGGCGGAGGGGTTGAGGGGGGCGTCGAAGGTGGCGCGGTCGCCGATGGTTTCCGGGTCGAAGATGGTGATGTCGGCGAAGTACCCGGCCTTCACGTGGCCCCGGTCGGCCAGGCCGAAGTTGCCGGCGGACAGGCCGGTCATGCGATGCACGGCATGTTCCAGCGGGATCAGGCCGAGGTCGCGGACATAGTGGCCCAGCACGCGGGGGAAGGTGCCCCACAGGCGCGGATGCGGGTGCGGGTCGCCGGGCAACCCGTCGGAGCCGATCATGGCATGTTCGAAGCGCAGGATCTCCCGCAGGTCGTCCTCCGACATGGAGAAGTAGATCGCGGCGGCGGGTTGCAGCCGCGCCACCGCCTCCGTCTCCGTGCAGTTCCAGTCCCGCGCGATGGCGTCCAGGTCGCGACCGGCGCATTCGGGATGCGGCTTCGACCCCGTGACCATCACCCGTTCGGCCTTCGCGATCATGTGCGGCAGCAGGATGGTGGACCCGGCGATGTAGGGATAGACGTCCAGGCTGATCCTCTGCTTCTTCATCGCCTCCCGGAACTTCGGCAGGGTCTCCGCCGTGCGCCCGAAGTTGGTGCGGCCGTTGCACTTGTGGTGGGAAATCACCACCGGCGCCCCGGCGTGACGCCCGATCAGGAAGGCCTCGTCCATCGCGGCCAGGATGTCGTCGCCCTCGTCGCGCATGTGGGCGGTATAGATGCCGCCGGTGTCGCCCAGCGGTTCCGCCACCCGGCAGACCTCCGCCGTCGTCGCCCGTGCGGCGGGCGGGTAATAGAGGCCCGACGACATGCCGATGGCCCCGTCGTCCAGCGCCTCGCCCAGGCGGCGCTGCATCCGGTCGATCTCCGCCACCGTGGCCTCCCGCTCCACGTCCAGGCCCATGGCGTCGTAGCGCAGCGTCGAATGGCCGGTCAGGAAGGCGGCATTGACGGCGGGCCGCGCCGCCTCCACCCGTGCCATGTAATCGCCCAGCCGCTGTTCCATCAGGCCGTCGCCGCGAATGATCGGCTCCAGCCGGAAGTCCGGTACCCGGTCGGTATCGAAGGGCGCGGTGGAGAAGCCGCAGTTGCCGACCACGACGGTGGTGACGCCCTGGCTGATCTTCATCGCCATGTCCGGGGTCTCGATCAGGGCCGCGTCGTCATGGGTATGCACGTCGATGAAGCCCGGTGCCACCACCCGCCCGACCGCGTCGATGCGGCGCTGCGCCGACCGGTCGCCCAGGTCGCCGACGGCGACGATGCGGTCACCGCTGATGGCGACATCCATCTGCTCGGCGCGTTTCCCCGTGCCGTCGATCACCATGCCACCGGCGATGATCAGGTCCATCCGGCCTTCGCTCTGTGTCGTCATCCTGCCTGCTCTCCCTGTCCTCGTCTCTCGGGCCCCGTCTCTCGTGCCGCGTGCCGCGATCCGCGCTGCCGCCCGACGGAAGGTAGCGCCATTTGCGCCCGGGCGCACGGTCCGGGGCCTGTCCACTTTCCCTTCTGAACGCTTTGCGTTACGCAGGCGTGATGGACAAACGCCTGCGCAGCGCCATCGTCGCCTGCATCCGCATCTCCGTCATCGCGGCCCTGATCGGAGCCGTCTTCGGCATGGGCATCGTGCTGGCCGGTGGCGACACCGGGGACGGCGGCGACCTGCCGGGGCGCCTGCTGCGCTCTGCCCTGCGCGGGATCTGGATCGGCGGCTTCATCGCCTCCGTGCTGGTGACGGTGGAATTCTTCTACGTCAATGCCCCGGCCGGCCAGTGGCTGCGCAACCTGGCGTTCAGCGCCTATCTTGCCACCCGCACCCTGCTCTACCTGGTGGTGATCCTGGCCGGCATCTGGTCCGGCGCCACCTTCTTCGAGGTTTCCGGTGCCTCCTCCTTCGGCTGGAACGGGGAGACCCTGGTGCAGCTCGGCTTCTCCCTGCTGTTCAGCCTGGCCATCAACTTCGCCATGGCGGTCAACCGGCTGCTGGGGCAGGCGGTGTTCTGGAACTTCCTGACCGGGCGCTACCACCGGCCGGTGATCGAGCGGCGGGTGCTGCTGTTCGTCGACCTGGTGGGGTCGACCCGCACGGCGGAGGCCATCGGCGACCTGGCCTTTCACGGGCTGTTGAGCGATGTCTACCGTGACCTGACCGGGCCGGTGATCGACCACGGCGGCACCATCGACAAGTACGTGGGGGACGAGATGATCACGTCCTGGCGCGACAGCCCGGCATCGCGCCTCGCCGCCATCCGCTGCGGCCTGGATTTCCAGCAGGTGCTGGACGACGCCGCCCCGCGCTACCGCGACCGCTACGGCGTGGTGCCCCGGCTGCGCGGCGCCATCCATGCCGGGCCGGTGGTGATCGGGGAGATGGGCGACGCCCGGCAGGAAATCGTCTACCTTGGCGATGCCATGAACACCACCGCCCGCCTGGTCTACCACTGCCGCGACCGCGACCGCGCCCTGCTGGTCAGCGCCGCCGTGCTGTCGGCCGACCCCGGCCGGAACCACCCCGACCCCGACTGGTCGGTCGAGGCGCTGGGCACCACCCCCGTCCGGGGCCGCAGCCAGCCCATCCCCATCTTCGCCATCGCCCGCCGCCAGCCCGCGCGGTGATGACCGACAGCCGCCGATGCGCCGAGCGCCAGCCCGCGCAACGACGACTGCCAGCCACCGACGCGAGAGAGTTGCACCGCCGAAAATTTCCCGCTATAGACCGCGCCTCTGTCACGGCCCGGTGCGCCGCTGTAGCTCAGCTGGTAGAGCAACTGATTCGTAATTAGTAGGTCGGAGGTTCGAGTCCTCTCAGCGGCACCATTTCTTTCAACGGGTTAGGGTGCCGGGTGCACCCCGGATTCTTCGCCAGCAATCACATAGTAAGCGCGGCGGATAGTCCTCGGTCGACTATGAATCCGACCATGCCCTCGGCATATACAGCGGGAGACTAGATACGGGTGATCCCGCGTCGCTCAATGTCGTCAAGCAATGCCCAGGCCGCTTTGGGCCATACGACGCCATCGCGACGAGCTTCATCCAGCAGCCTCCTGAAGTGAGGAACGCTGAGCGGTCCTGCGCCATGCACTTCGCATTGGAACGACATCATCCGATCGACAGTCTTTTCCTCCTCGTCGGTCAGCTTTGTGCTTCGACGGTCGATGAGGCAGCCCCAGGTCATCATGGCTGTCAGCGGAACTGCAATGATGCCGGTCGCAAAAATCACACCTAGTCTGACGGCTTCCGGCAAAGGGTGCACGAGCATATGTAGTGCAAACATGCCGCCAACTGCCAAGCCCGCAATGGTTCCTATTTTGAGCAACCCGGTCAACCAAGCTCCCCATGCGACATCTCCTTCGAGCATTGACCGGTAGTCCGGCAAATCAAATAGCTTGGAACCAGCAATCTGTTTCAGATATGCGGCGATCTCCACGTCAGTCAGGGCGACCAATAACGTCCTGTCTACATATGGAATGCGGAACTCGCTCTCCAGATATTTTTCGACGCCATATTCAATCATTGCCGTGTCGACATCGTAGAGTTTGAGTTCTTTGAGGCTTGAAACGTAAGACGGTCCGCTCTCTGGAGTAATCGTCAGGCCAATTTGATCTCAATTTCAGTCAGTTCCATCCACTTTGTTTCATCGCAGGCATGAAGGCTTTGGAGTGGTATGGGGAATCCGGTAAGCAGTGCATCCGCTTTATCGTGACCTCTTTCAATTAGTGATTCAGCTTTTATGGAGTTGGGATCAAGTTCCTTTTTCCTACCTCAATCGTCTGCATGTTCAAGGAACATATGAAAAATTCTGACCTTTTGAGAGTTTCTTTCGGCTTCGCGCTGTACCTCTGGCGCGTCCGGATTCAGGAAGCTCGAATCATTGAATCGCTCGCTTAGGGTCTCCCAAGTCTCCTGCGTCATGTCAGCCGCCTTTCCGTCTGTGACTGTCGACAAAGCGTCCACCGCTTACGTTGCACCGCTTCGATCCGCCCACGCCCCTCATCGGTCTTTGGGCCTGTAGACAGCCCACCGTGCATTCGGCAGTTACGCTTGCCCATGACGCAGGTTGCATTACCGAGCGCGCATGAGCGCGTGCCAGCGCCACAGAGGTACCTTTGCGACCGTGATATTCCGCTCGCGTTCGCGCCCCACGCCAAGCGGCCCACTACCCCCCACCCACCGCGCCCTACCCTGTCCCAATCTCTTGCCATCGCCCCAGGTG
>CAJYBQ010000329.1 GCA_913064755.1 uncultured Alphaproteobacteria bacterium | reverse complement strand
TCCGGACATACCGAGGCTGGTGGTATTGCCAAGTAAAACAATGTCGTCGGGCAATGAATCCAGAGACTTGAACGGTACGACGATGATTCTGTCCTCGGCCATACTCTCCCGCAGCCCGACCGCCGTTGCCTCGGTCCGGTTGACCAGGTAGACCCGGGGACAGCCCGCGGTCAGCAGGGCATGCACCGCGGCCCGCGCCGCTCCACCCGCCCCCACGATCAGGGCCGGGCCGACGGTCACGTCGACCCCTGCATCGGTCAGGTTGGCAAGGAAGCCATAGGCATCGGTATTGCGCCCGCCGATCGATCCGTCCGCCCCGAAGACCAGGGTGTTCACCGCCCCGATCGCCCGCGCCGCCGCGTCGACCTCGTCGGCGATCCGCAACGCCGCGAGCTTGTGCGGCACGGTGACATTCGCCCCGCGAAACCCGGCGGCGGCCAGCCCCCTGACGGCGGTCTCGAAATCCGCCGGTGCGATCGGCAGGCCCAGGTAGGAACCGTCCAGCCCCTGCTCCGCCAGCCAGAAGCCGTGCAGGCGCGGCGACAGGCTGTGCGCCACCGGCCAGCCAAGCACCGCCGCGATGGCCCCCGGCACGGATCGCGCCCGATCATCGGTCATTGTCCCTCGTCCTCCCGCTTCCCGGGTTTGCCGTCTGCCGGGGCAGGGTGCCAGCAGAGGCCTTCCTCGCGCAATGCCGCCAGCACCGGCAGCAGCGGCAGGCCCTGGATCGAGCTGCTGTCGCCGTCGATCGCCGCGAACAGGTGAATGCCCTCGGCCTCGATCCTGTAGCCGCCGACGGATTGCAGGACCGCGTCCGGCGCGTCGCGGACATAGCTGTCGCGGGTCTCTTGATCCAGCGACCGCATCAGCATCCGCACCCGGTCAGTGTAGGACCAGAGAACCTGACCTCCCCGCATCAGTATGACCCCGTTGACCAGGTCGTGACTGCGTCCCTGCAACCGCGCCAGGTGCTCGGCAAGACCGTTTCGCCCTACCGGCTTGTCCAGCATTCCGGTCCCCAGGGCAAGGATCTGATCCGCCGCGAGGACCAGCTCGGCACCATGCAACGCACTGACATGACGGGCCTTTGTCTCGGCCAGGCGCAATGCCAGCGCAGCCGCATCGATACCCTCGGCCATACCCTCTCGCTTCACCGCGGCCTCGTCCACCGCCGCCGGGACGACATCGAACGGCAGGCCTGTCGCGGCCAGCAACTGACGTCGGGCCATACTGCCCGAGGCCAGGATCAAGCGCGGTACTGCCTCGAAAGTCATACCTTCTGCTCGGCCTGCCTGCGGTGATAGAGCGACAGTATGGCCGCCGCGGATTCCTCGATCGATTTCCGCGTCACGTCCAGGGTGGGCCAGCGGTTGCGGGCGAAGACCCGCTTGGCCTCCGCCAGTTCATCCGCCACCCGCTCGGGGTCGGAATATTCCCCCTCCCCGGATTCCCGCAGGCTCAGCAGGCGGTTGCGGCGGATCTGGCTCAACCGTTCGGAAGAGGTGGTCAGCCCGACAACCAGCGGCTTGCGCAGCTTGAACAGCTGTTCCGGCAGCGGCACGTTCGGCACATAGGGCACGTTCGCGGCCTTGTAGCCCCGGTTCGCCAGGTACATGCAGGTCGGCGTCTTGGAGGTGCGCGACACGCCGACGATCACGATGTCGGCGCGGTCGAGGTCTTCCACGTGCTGCCCGTCGTCGTGGATCAGGGTGAAGTGCATTGCCTCGATACGGTCGAAGTATTCCGTGTTCATCTCGTGCTGGATGCCCGGCTTGCCCCGGGTCTCGCCACCCAGGAAGCTGCCCAGCGCGGTCATCACAGGATCCAGGGCGGCGACACTGCGCACGCCCATCTGCCGGCAGGCGTCTTCCAGCAGGAGGCGCAGCGGCGCATCGACCATGGTGAAGATGACGATGCCGGGGGTTTCCTGGATGCTCTTGATCACCAGTTCCATCTGCGCCCGGTTGCGGATCATCGGCCAGAGATGCTTCACCGCGTCGGCATCACGGAACTGGACCAGCGCCGCGTTGAGGATGCCGGTCAGGGTCTCACCGGTGGAATCCGACACGAGGTGCAGGTGAAACCGGTTCATCGGCCAGCCCCTGCGGCTGGCAGGTGCGGCCGGGCAGGCTGCTGCATCCCGGTGTCTGGCTGGCGCATGGCGGCTCCTAAGGGGCAGAAATGGGGGCGGGAACCACGCATCGGGCAGTTCATCCACAGGCGAATGTACAGATGCACGGATTCGGAGGCGAGCCTGAAGAGGGTTCATTCCGCACACCCAGTGCCGAAATCACTCCACAGGGATCCGCCTTGTTTCGATCGGCCTCCGGTCCTGCACGGGAACCCGGGGATGAAGCGGATCGATCCCGGCTGCCCTGTGGACGGGGGGCCGAAACAGGCGCACCACCACGAATCCGCATCACGGGGAAGACGGGGACAGGACCGACATCCGCTGCATTCCCTGTGCACGGGACGGGGGATCGGATTCCATCCCCGCAGATCGGCTGCCAACTACCACTACCAGAATCTTATCTATAAGATTCCTTGATAGAAGAGGGCGGGGACATGTGCATGGAAAAGCACCGGGGGAGACAGGCATGAGCACGACACTGACAGCGACGCAGTTGCCACCGCCCGTCACCGGGCCGTCGGCCTGGCGGGGCAGCGACCTGCAGGACCGGGAAGCGACCTGGGTCGACCAGCTGGAGCCGGCCTTCGTCACTGCGCTTGTCGAGACGGTGCAGCGCTTCCTCGACCGTGGTCAGCCGATCTCCACCATGACCGCGACCGACATGGGCCATCCGCTGCTGCGCGCCCGGGCAGCCGACTGGTGCCGGACCCTGCTGCACGGTCGGGGCTTCGTGCTTGCCCGCGGCCTGCCGACCGCGGATTGGGACATGCAGCTCACGGCAGCGGCCTGGTACGGCCTCGGGCTGCTGCTGGGTACCCCGCGCAGCCAGAATGCCCAGGGGCACCTGCTGGGCCACGTCAGGGACCTGGGCCTGTCCACCGATGATCCCAAGGTCAGGATCTACCAGACGACGGAGCGGCAGACGTTCCATACGGATTCCTGCGACGTGGTGGGACTGCTCTGCCTGAAGACCGCCAGGACGGGGGGCGAGTCGGCGATCGTCAGTTCCATGCGGATATACAACGAGATGCACGCACGCTGTCCGGAGCTGCTGGCCTGCCTGTTCAACAGCTTTCCGACGGATCGCCGGGGGGAGATACCGCCGGGCAAGAAGGCCTGGTTCGACATACCGGTCTTCAACCATCACCGGGGCCACCTGTCGGCGATCTACGCACGGCGCTACATCACCTCGTCGGCGCGGCTGGACGGGCCCCGGAAGCTGACGACCCGGGAGGTCGAGGCACTGGACATGTTCGACGAACTGGCCAACGACCCCGCGCTGCACCTGAAGATGGTGTTCCGCCCCGGCGACATCCAGCTGGTGCACAACCACACCATCCTGCACGACCGCCTGGCCTACCGGGACTGGCCCGATCCGGCGGAAAAACGCCACCTGCTGCGCCTGTGGCTGGCGATACCCGGCGCGCGTCCCTTGCCAGAGGTATACGCGGAACGCTATGGCTCCATCACCATCGGTGATCGGGGTGGGATCGTGGTCGACGGCACCCGCTTGGTGGTGCCGCTGGAACCGGTCTGAAATCCCGGGATCCGGCGCGAGACCGGGCCGTTGCACGGACTAGAGAGCTGCACGGACCAGATGGTTGCGCGGACCACAGGCAGCCAACAACCCAGCGGGGCAGGCGATGACATCGAAGCAGGTATCGAAACGGTTTCTGGCGGCCTTGAAGGGCGAGACGGTGGACCGTCCGCCATTCTGGTTCATGCGCCAGGCAGGGCGTTACCTGCCGGAATACCGCGCCACGCGTGCCGATGCCGGGGATTTCCTGGACCTCTGCTATCGTCCCGACCTGGCCGAGGAAGTCACGTTGCAGCCGATCCGCCGCTTCGGCATGGACGCGGCCATCCTGTTCGCCGATATCCTGCTGCTGCCGCAGGCACTGGGTCAGCACCTGGAATTCAAGGTGGGGGAAGGCCCCCTGCTGGAACCCATCCGCCGCCGTGCCGACATCCCCGCCCTGGACCTGGACCGGGTGCACGAGGGGCTCGCCCCGATCTACGAGACGGTGTCGCGCCTCAGCCGTTCCCTGCCTGCCGAAACCGCCCTGATCGGCTTTGCCGGGGCGCCGTGGACGGTGGCGACCTACATGGTGGAGGGGTCGGGCAGCCGCGATCATCCGACGATCAAGCAATGGGCATTCAGCGATCCGGAGGGTTTCGGACAGCTGATCGATCTGCTGGTCGAGGCCACCGCGGCCTACCTGAAGGCGCAGATCGCGGCCGGGGCCGAGGCGGTACAGCTTTTCGATACCTGGGCCGGTGCCTTGCCGCATGCCTACCTGGAACCGCTGGTCTTCGGGCCGCTGCGGCGGATCGCGGCGCTGGTGCATGCGGAATATCCGGACGTGCCGGTCATCGGTTTCCCGCGCGGTATCGGCGCGGCCTATGCCGAGGCGGCCAGGCTGGATGGTGTCGCGGCATTGAGCATCGACTGGACCATGGACCCGCAGTGGGTGGCAAGCCACGTGCAGCCGCACCTGCCGGTGCCGGGCCACCTGGCTCCCCGGCCGGTGGTGGTTGGGGGTGGGGGCGGTGGCCGGAGCACCCGGCAGTGCGTCGGCCGCTGG
>CAJYBQ010000328.1 GCA_913064755.1 uncultured Alphaproteobacteria bacterium | reverse complement strand
CCGGGTGCGGACCTGGCCGCTTGTCCCGGCCCCCCCCCGGGCCGCCATGGACTCGGGGGCGCCCTTCCGACCCGGGGGCCCGCGGGACGACCCGGCAATGGCCGCGCCGGAACCGTGGCGGCGTGATTTCCCACCCGTCGAGGGCTCGGTGGCGGCGTTCGGGACGGAATCGGACAGCCTGCAGCAATTGATCCTGCTGAAGCGCCATGGCCTGATGATCGTGCACGGCCTGCCCGACGACGCGGACAGCGGTGTCCGGCTGGCGGAACGCATCGGCACCCTGCGGCCGACCAACTTCGGCCTGACATTCGACGTGCGGTCAAAGCCCAATCCCAACAACCTGGCCTATACGGCCGGCCCGCTGCCGCTGCACACCGACCTGCCGAACCAGGAACTGCAACCCGGCATCCAGTTCCTGCACTGCATTGCCAACAACGCCCGCGGAGGCGATTCGATCTACGTCGATGGCCTGTCGTTGCTGAACGACCTGCGTGAATGCCACCCCGATGCGTTCGATGTCCTGTTGCACACCACGGTGCCGTTCCGCTTTCACGACGGCAATGCCGATCTTCGCAGCCGTCGCAGCCTCTTCGAGCTTGATCCGCTCGGCCATCCCGCGCGGCTTTCGATCAACAGTCACATCATGGATGTCATCGACCTGGAGCCGGAACAGGCGCATCGCTGGTACGCGGGCATGCGCCGGTTGAAGGAACTGCTGGCCGACCCTGCCCGGCAGATCGTCCGGCACCTGCGCCCCGGCGAGATGGCGGTGTTCGACAATCGCCGCGCGCTGCATGGCCGAACCGGTTTTGACCCGTCCAGCGGCAACCGCCATTTCCGCGGCTTCTATATCGACCACGGCGAACTGGATAGCCGAATCCGGGTGCTGTCCCGCATAATGGATGCATGAAGGACCTGCACGCTGAACTCGAACCCCTGGGGCTGAAGGTCGTGCGCAATGCGCGCGCCCGGCGGCTGCGGCTGCGGCTCGACCGCCGGGACGGGTTTCCGGTGCTCACCCTGCCGAAGGGTGTCCCGGAACGAACCGGCCTGGCCTTCGTGCAGGAGAACCTGGAATGGATTCGCGAACGCCAGGCAGCGCGGCCGGATCCCGTCCCCTTCTTGCCCGGCACGCGCATTCCGCTGGGCGACGAGACCCTGTTGATCACCCGCACCCCTGACCGGCGCGGCGCCACCCGGCGTGACGGGGACCAACTGCTGGTCGGCGGTGAACTGGCGCATGTCAACCGCCGGGTCACGGACTGGCTGAAGGCGGAAGCCCGGCAGCGCCTGACCCGGCAGGCGCATCACCATGCGGCGCGGATCGAAAGCAAGGTGACGCGGGTGCGCGTCGCGGATCAGCAGAGTCGCTGGGGCAGCTGTTCGGGGCGGGGCGTGCTGTCGTTCAACTGGCGGCTGATCCTGGCCCCGGCGCATGTGCTGGACTATGTCGCGGCACACGAAGTGGCGCACCTGCGGGAGATGAACCACGGCCCCCGCTTCCACGCTGTCCTCGCGACCCTGCTGGAAGACCCGACGCGGGGCGACGCCTGGCTGACGCGGTACGGGCCGGAACTTCGCCGTTACGGCGTGACCGACGCGGCATCCCCCACCACCTGATCCAGGTCGAAATCCACCAGCGGTTCGTAAAGCGCCCGTTCGGACCCCAGGCGACTGCGGAACAGCGTGAAACCCGTCACCGCGAAGGGTGACAGCCAGACCGCGCCATTGTCCGCAACGAATCCCTCCAGGCGTCCCTTCGGCACATCGCGCAGCCGGGCAATCGTGACGTGCGGGTGGAATTTCCGATGCTCGGCTTCGAACCCCGCACCCTGCACCGCCTGCTCCACCTTGGCCTGCAGGTGGCGCAGGCCGGGCGAAGGCGCGACACCGGTCCAGAGCATGCGCGCGCGCCTGCGGTCACCGAAGACCCCCAGCCCCTGCAGCGACAGATCGAAGGCCGGTGCCCGTATCCGCGACAGGGCAGCCACCAGGTCCTCTGCCTGGTCCGGGGTCGCATCGCCGATGAAGCGCAGGGTCAGATGCAGGCTTTCCGGTGCAACCCAGCGCGCGCCCGGCAGGCCGCCCTGCAGCATGGTGAGCCGGGTCCGGACTGCTACCGGCAGATCATGAGCTATGAACAGGCGCATGCCGTCACCCCGGGTCACGATTGTCGCACTGGCGTGCCGTTGAAACGGTCTCCCCGCGCCGTTCCGCGATCAGGCAGCCGGAACCGTCAGAGGATATCCAGCACCGATTCCGGCGGGCGGCCGACGGCTGCCTTGCCGTTGGCCAGCACGATGGGGCGTTCGATCAGCTTCGGCGTGCTGACCATCGCGGCGATCAGGTCGGCATCCGACAGGTTGGTCGCATCCAGCCCGCCCTGCTTGTATTCCTCTTCCTTCGTCCGCATCAGCTGGCGCGGCCCGTACCCCAGTTTCGCCAGGATATCCTGCAGCTCCGCCGCCGTCGGCGGGGTCTTCAGATACTCGACCACCGTCGGTGAAACGCCCCTTGATTCCAGCAGTTTCAGGGTTTCGCGCGACTTGGAACAGCGGGGATTGTGGTAGATCGTGACGGTCATCGGTTCGTCCTGGGTTGAGCGTTCGGGAAAGGGTCCGGGATGCCCCGGCTATTGCAGCAGTTCGCGGACCGGGCCTGCAATGCGATCGGCAATGATCGCGGCCCCCTCGGCATTCGGGTGAATGCCGTCGGACTGGTTCAGCGACGGCTCCGCCGCGACACCATCCAGCAGGAACGGATAGAAGGCCACCCCGGCCTCCGCCGCGACCTGGCCGAAGAGCGGGTTGAACTGCGCCGCGTATTCACTGCCGAGATTGGGCGGCGCCAGCATGCCGGCCACCAGCACCGTGATGTCGCGTGCGGCCAGTTGCCCCATGATGGCGGCCAGATTGCGACGTGTCTCCGCGGGGTCGATGCCACGCAACCCGTCATTGCCGCCCAGCGCCACGATGACCAGGTCCGGTTGCCCCTGCACGGCCCAGCCAAGGCGCGAAAGCCCGCCGGCCGTGGTGTCGCCGGACACGCCGGCGTTCTCGACCACCACGTCCATGCCCTCCGCCGCCAGGCGTTCCGCCAGCAGACGGGGCAGCGCCGCGGAGGGTGGCAGGCCATAGCCCGCGGTAATGGAATCGCCGAACATCACCACGCGTTTCGCCGCTGCATTCACCGAATTCGAACCAATTGCGGTCACAAACAGGGCGATTGTGACGAAAAGCAACAATCCGTTGATCGTGCGCGACGTACTGCCATATCGAGATGGAGCACACGTCGCGTCGATGCGCGCCGACCGCCGGAGCTGAAACCTGGGAGATAACACTGACATGGGCGACAGCCTCATTCGTCTGGAAGACGTTCACATTACTCTCGATGGCGCGGCGGGCGCGGTCAAGATACTGAAAGGTATCAGTCTTGACGTTGCCCGCGGCAGCGCCGTTGCGGTCCTCGGCCCCTCCGGTTCCGGCAAGTCCACCCTGCTGGCCGCCGTCGGCGGGCTGGAAGGTGTGACCAGCGGCAAGCTGACCGTGGCAGGCAGCGACCTGACCCGACTGGATGAAGACGGGTTGGCCCTGTTCCGTCGCAATCATGTGGCCATTGTCTTCCAGTCTTTCCACCTTCTGCCGACGATGACGGCACTGGAAAATGTCGCCGCCCCCCTGGAACTGGCCGGCAAGCCGGACCCTTTCGCCCGGGCAGAGCGCGAATTGCAGGCGGTTGGCCTGGCCGAACGAACCGGGCATTACCCCAGCCAGCTTTCCGGCGGCGAACAGCAGCGCGTGGCCCTGGCCCGCGCGCTGGCTGCCGACCCGGAACTGATCCTGGCCGATGAGCCGACGGGCAACCTGGACGGCGAGACCGGCGAGATGATCTCCGACCTGCTGTTCGCGGCGCAACGGGATCGTGGCACGACACTGTTGCTGGTGACCCATGACGAGGTGCTTGCCAGCCGCTGCGACCGGATCGTCCGCATCCGCGACGGGCTGATCGCCGACGACACCCTGACCCGCCAGACGGCGGCCTGATCCACATGCAATCCTTCCTGACAGCCTTCCGCATGGCCCGCCGCGATCTGCGGGGCGGCATCGCCGGGTTCCGCATCTTCCTGTTCTCGCTCGGCCTGGGTGTCGCGGCGATTGCCGGTGTCGGATCCCTGACCGCCTCCATCCTGTCGGGCCTGCAATCGAACGGTCAGACCATGCTGGGCGCGGACGTGGACCTGCGCCTGATCCACCGGGAAGCCACGGGAGAGGCCCGGGACTGGCTGCGCGCCAACAGCGAGGCCGTGGGCAGTACGCTGACCATGCGGACCATCGCCCGTGCCGTGACGTCCGACGCGCGCACGCTGGCCGAACTGAAGGCCGTGGATGGCATCTACCCCCTCTACGGCACGATGGAGCTCGAAGGCGGCGGCGACCTGGAATCGGCCCTGGCACTGCGGGACGGGCACCATGGCGTCGTGGCCGCGCCGGAACTGGCCGACCGCATGCGCCTGGAACCGGGCGACCGTCTGCGCATCGGTGACGTGGAGGTGGAACTGCGCGGGATCATCGCGTCGGAGCCGGATCGCGTCTCCAGCGGTGCGGTGCTGTTCGGGCCGCGCATCATGATCTCCACCGCCGCCATGCCCGCCGCCCGGCTCAACACACCCCGCCGCACGCACCCCCGCCCACACCCGTATAACACTCCCCCTCGCCCCGTCCCTCCCCGTCCCCGC
>CAJYBQ010000327.1 GCA_913064755.1 uncultured Alphaproteobacteria bacterium | reverse complement strand
TAGAATCAATTCGTGATTCTTTGTTATGTCAATACGTATTCCTTTTTTCCTGTATCTATTATGTGGGTATTTATCTCTATGTTCGGTGAATTCGGTTGCCTTTTGAATATAAGCTCTCCACCAATCACGATGTTTCGTGACTTAATAGATTACAGTCCTAGTCCTTTCGAATTCTTCTCGAAGATATCAAATTCTTCCTGGAGCCGATGGCCGGCCAGGGCGACGACCCGATTGGGTCCATGGGCAAGGACACGCCGATTTCGGTCCTCTCGGACAAGTCGAAGCTGCTCTACACCTATTTCAAGCAGAATTTCGCTCAGGTCACCAATCCGCCGATCGACCCGATTCGCGAAGAAGTGGTGATGTCGCTGGTTTCGATGATCGGTCCGCGGCCAAATCTCTTGGCTTTCGGCGGCGACCAGGAAGACCGCCCGCATTGGCGTCTTGAGGTCAGCCAACCGATCCTCACCAACGAAGAACTGGAGAAGATCCGCCACGTCACCGACCTTGTCGGCGATGCCTTCCGCACCGCGACGCTGGACGCGTGCTGGCCGGCCGATGAAGGCCTGGAAGGCATGGCGAAGGCCGTAAATCGCTTGCAGGAAGAAGCCGAGCGGGCCGTGGTCGAAGACCGCCGCAACATTCTCATCATCTCCGATCGGGGGATGAGCGCGGGCAATATTCCGATCCCGGCGCTCCTGGCCTGTTCCGCGGTGCACCACCACCTGATCCGCAAGGGGCTGCGCACGGAAACCGGTCTCGTGATCGAAACAGGCGAAGCGCGCGAAGTGCACCACATGTGCGTGCTGGCCGGGTATGGCGCCGAAGCGATCAACCCCTACCTCGCGTTTGAAACCATCCAGGACCGCCTGGATGAATTGCCGGAGGGCGTGGACCAGGACAAGGCGTTCAAGAACTATGTGAAGGCCTTGAACAAGGGCATTCTGAAGGTGATGTCCAAGATGGGCATCTCCACATACCAGTCCTATTGCGGCGCGCAGATTTTTGACGCAATCGGCCTCTCCTCCGAGTTCATCGCCGACTACTTCACCGGAACGGCGACGGCGGTTGAAGGCATCGGCATCAATGAGGTCGCTCGCGAGACCGTACTGCGCCACGTGCGCGCGTTCGGCGACGATCCCACGTTGGAAGCCATGCTGGATGTCGGCGGCGAGTACGCGTTCCGGCTCCGCGGCGAACGGCACGCCTGGAACCCGGCGAGCGTGCGCAACCTGCAGCATGCCGTTCGGGGCAATATTCCTGAGGATTATGCGGCGTTCGCTGAAAGCATCAATGAGCAGAGCCGCAATCTGCTGACCCTGCGGGGCCTCTTCGACTTCAAGTTCGCGGCTGAACCCGTGCCCATCGACGAGGTCGAGCCGGCGTCGGAAATCGTCAAGCGGTTCTCCACCGGGGCGATGTCCTTCGGCTCGATCAGCCGAGAGGCCCACACCACGCTGGCGATCGCCATGAACCGCCTCGGCGGACGGTCGAACACCGGCGAAGGCGGCGAGGAGCCCGATCGCTTCACGCCCATGGCCAATGGCGACAGCATGCGCAGCCGCATCAAGCAGGTCGCGTCCGGCCGGTTCGGCGTGACGGCGGAATACCTGGTCAATTCCGACATGATGCAGATCAAGATGGCCCAGGGCGCGAAGCCCGGCGAGGGCGGCCAGCTGCCCGGCCACAAGGTCGACAAGGTGATCGCGCGCGTCCGGCATTCGACGCCGGGTGTTGGCCTGATTTCCCCGCCGCCGCATCACGACATCTATTCGATCGAGGATCTGGCGCAGCTGATCTACGACCTGAAGAACGTCAATCCGACGGGCGATGTGTCGGTGAAGCTGGTGTCGGAAGTCGGGGTCGGCGTCGTCGCCGCCGGCGTGTCCAAGGCCAAGGCCGATCACGTCACCATCTCCGGCTACGAGGGCGGCACCGGTGCCAGCCCGCTGACGTCGATCAAGCATGCGGGCAGCCCCTGGGAAATCGGCCTTGCCGAGACCCAGCAGGCCCTGGTGCTGAACCGGCTGCGTGGCCGTATCGCCGTGCAGGTCGATGGTGGTCTGCGGACCGGTCGCGACGTTATCGTCGGTGCCTTGCTGGGGGCCGATGAATTCGGCTTCGCCACGGCACCGCTGATCGCCGCGGGCTGCATCATGATGCGCAAGTGCCACCTGAACACCTGCCCGGTCGGTGTCGCGACCCAGGACCCGGAACTGCGCAAGAAGTTCACGGGCACGCCGGAACACGTGATCAACTATTTCTTCTTCGTCGCCGAGGAAGTGCGCGAACTGATGGCCGCAATGGGTGTGCGGCACCTGGACGAGTTGATCGGGCGCACCGACCTGCTGGACAAGAAGCAGGCGATCGAACACTGGAAGGCGCGCGGGCTGGACTTCACGCGCCTGTTCCATCGCCCGCGTGTTGCCGAGAACGTGGCCGTCCGCAATACCGAACGCCAGGAACACGACATCTTCAACATCCTGGACCGCGACCTGATCGCCCGTGCCGAACCGGCGCTGGCGGAGGGCAAGCCGGTGCAGATCGAGATGCCGATCCGCAACAACAACCGCACCACCGGCGCGATGCTGTCGGGGGAGGTGGCCAAGCGTCACGGCCACGCGGGGCTGCCGGAAGACACCATTTCCGTGAAGTTCAGCGGCACGGCGGGGCAGAGCTTCGGCGCCTTCCTGGCCCGGGGCGTCAGCTTCCAGCTTTGCGGTGACGGCAACGACTACGTGGGCAAGGGACTTTCCGGTGGCCGCATCGCCATCTATCCGGACCCGACGTCCAGGATCGTGCCGGAACAGAGCATCATCATCGGCAATACGGTGATGTATGGCGCCATCGCGGGTGAATGCTACTTCCGCGGCGTGGCCGGTGAACGTTTCTGCGTCCGCAACTCCGGCGCGACCGCCGTGGTGGAGGGCGTGGGCGACCACGGTGGCGAATACATGACCGGCGGTATCGTGCTGGTCATCGGGCCGACGGGGCGGAACTTCGCCGCCGGCATGTCGGGCGGCATCGCCTACGTGCTGGATGAACGGGGTGATTTCGCCCGCCGCTGCAATGCCGAGATGGTTGACCTGTCCGGTGTCAGCGCGTCCGACGTGGCACCGGACGGCAGTGATCTTTCCGATCACCTGCGCCATGACGCCAGCCGCATCCGCATGCTGCTGGAACGGCAGCTACACTATACCAACAGTGCCCGTGCCAAGGCGCTGCTGGCGGACTTCGAGGGGACCCTGTCGAAGATCGTCAAGGTGACGCCACGCGATTATGCCCGCGCCCTGAACGAAATGCGGGCCGAGGAAGCCGCCGCTGCCGAAGCGGGCGCTCTGCCGGGAGGAGACGACTGATGGGCAAGACCACGGGTTTCCTGGAGATTCCGCGCAAGGACCGCACCTATCGTCCGGCGGAAGAGCGGGTGAAGCACTTCCGCGAGTTCGTGGTGCCGTTGAGCGACGACGAACTGAAGTCGCAGGGCGCGCGCTGCATGGATTGCGGCATTCCCTATTGCCACCAGGGCTGTCCGGTGAACAACATCATTCCCGACTGGAATGACCTGGTGTTCAAGGGCAACTGGCGCGAGGCGTCGGAGGTCCTGCATTCCACCAACAACTTCCCCGAGTTCACCGGTCGCGTCTGCCCCGCCCCCTGCGAGGCGTCCTGCACCCTGAACATCGACGACAGCCCGGTCACCATCAAGACCATCGAATGCGCCATCGTCGACCGGGCCTTCAAGGAAGGCTGGGTGGAACCGCAGATTCCCGCCCATCGCACCGGCAAGACGGTCGCGGTCGTCGGGTCCGGCCCTGCCGGACTGGCGGCGGCACAGCAGCTCGCCCGCGCCGGTCACCGGGTGCACGTGTTCGAGAAGAACGCCAAGATGGGTGGCCTGCTGCGCTACGGCATTCCCGACTTCAAGATGGAAAAGCACCTGATCGACCGACGCCTGTCGCAGATGCAGACCGAGGGCGTGATGTTCATCGGTGGCGTCCACGTCGGCGTCGACCGCTCCGTCGATGACCTGCTGGCCGAGTTCGATGCCGTGGTGCTGTCCGGTGGTGCCGAGCTGCCGCGCGACCTGGCGGTGCCGGGGCGTGACCTGGACGGGGTCATGTTCGCCATGGACTTCCTGCCGCAGCAGAACCGCCGCGTCAGCGACGAACCGCTGGGCGATGTCGAGGAAGTCACGGCCGAGGGCAAGCACGTCATCGTCATCGGCGGCGGCGATACCGGGTCCGACTGCATCGGTACCAGCTTCCGCCAGGGCGCGGTTTCGGTCACGCAGCTGGAGATCATGCCCGCCCCGCCGGAGCACGAGAACAAGGCGCTGACCTGGCCGGACTGGCCGCTGAAGATGCGCACCTCGTCCAGCCAGGCCGAAGGCGCGACCCGTGACTTCGCTGTCATGACCACCCGCGTCCTGGGCAAGGATGGCAAGGTTGTCGCCATCGAATGCGCCCGCTGCGAAGGCCCGGAAAAGGGCTTTGCGCGGATCGAGGGGTCGGAATTCGACCAGAAGGCCGATCTGGTGCTGCTGGCCATGGGCTTCGTGCATCCGATTGCGGAAGGCATGCTGGCGGAGCTTGGCGTCGAGAAAGATGCCCGCCAGAACGTCAAGGCTGATACGCTGAGCTACCGGACCTCGGTCGACAAGGTGTTTGCCGCGGGCGACATGCGCCGTGGGCAGTCACTGGTCGTCTGGGCAATCCGCGAGGGCCGGCAGGCGGCAC
>CAJYBQ010000326.1 GCA_913064755.1 uncultured Alphaproteobacteria bacterium | reverse complement strand
GGGGGCGTAGATGGTGCGCGCGATCCGCGGGCGGGGTGCGCCGGAATTGTTCGGGGCATCGCCCAGGATGATCACCGTGGGGCGGTAATCGACGTCGGTGGGCGCGATGTCGCGGAAGTCGAGCAGGGACCGGCCATAGTCCGTGGACATGTAGGCGAAGTCTTCCAGGACCGTCGTCACGGCTTCCTCGATGCCCCGGGTCTCGAACAGGCGCGTGACTTCGCGCAGTTCACCTGCGAAGGCGTAGGCGCGGACCTTGGGCAGCACTTCCTGCAGGGAATAGAGGAACATCAGCAGGAACCGCGAGACATTGGCGACAGAGCCGGACACGTCGCAAAGCACGTGGACATCGGGGCGATCGATCTTCGTGCGTCGCCATTTCGGTTCCATGATCAGGCCGTCATAGGCCTGGTTGTCGCGCAGGGTGCGGCGGACATCCAGCTGTCCGCGATTGGATTTCTTGCGCCGGCGCGAATGCTGCACCACCAGCTTCTTCGCCATCTTGCGCACCAGTTCCTGCATCTGCACGAAGTCGCGCCGCTCCACGTTGGTCAGCCGCATCTTCTGCAGCATTTCCTCGCGGATGCGACGACTCTGCCCAGCGGCCTGCAGGGCCAGCTGCTTCTCGACGTAATCCCGCAGCCGGTCCATCATGCGCCCGCGCGCCTGGTTCAGTCGCTGGCCCAGGCCTTCCGCCATCGCGTCCCCGGCCAGTCCGGCGTCGCGCAGGTCGGCCAGGTCATCGTCGAGTTCGTCCAGCCCCATGCCCTCGGCAATGCGGCGCGTGAACAGCCCGATCTGGGTGAACAGCACGATCTCCCGCACGCCGGATTCCTCGGCCGCTTCGGCGAGGCGGGTTTCCAGGCCGGCACGGTCGTTCTCCAGCAGCATGCGCGACAGTTCCGACAGGCTGAACGGATCGACCGAACCTTCCGCGGCCCCCGGCGCACCGCCGGTGCCACCACCGCCGCCTTCGCCCTGGCCGCCCTCTCCCCCTTCGCCCCCCTGCAGGCCGTCGCCGCCGGGCGAGTCGTCCGACGGCGCATCCCCGTCGTCGCGGTTCGCATCTTCGGGTGCGTCGTCATCGTTCGACGCCACGCGTTCATCGTCAAAGTCCTGGACGGCGAAGAACCGATCGAAACAGTCGTCGAAGGATTCCTTCTCCAGTTCCGACTTGGCCAGGGTGATGGCCAGGCTGTCCTTCAGCAGTTCCCGGTCGCCGAAGCCCACCAGATCAATGGCCTTGTGCGCCTCCAGCGTTTCAGCCGGCGAGATCTTCAGGTCCGCTTCCCGCAGTGCTTTCAGGAAGTCGGCCAGCATCGGGGTGATCATTGTCGTGCCTCGGGTATCGGTGAAACGGGGTCAGTCGCGCGGCAGAAGATGCTTGGTGACCTTGCCGGTCGCATTGTGGGGTAGTTCGTCCATGAAACGAACGGATTTCGGCACCTTGAAGCGGGCCAGGTTGTCCTGGCAATGGGACGTGATGGCGTCTTCCGTCAGGTTCGACCCGGCCTTTGCCACGACATAGGCCCGCCCGACTTCGCCCCAGCGGTCGTCGGGCACGCCGATGACGGCGGTCTCGGCAATGCCGTCCAGCTGGTAGAGCACGTTCTCCACCTCCGCCGGATAGACGTTCTCGCCGCCGGAGATGAACATGTCCTTGTAGCGGTCGACGATGCTGACGAAGCCCTCGTCATCCATGCAGGCCGCGTCGCCGGTGTGGAACCAGCCATCGGTGAAGGATTGTTCGTTGGCATCCGGGCGGTTCCAGTATCCGGGCGTGATTGTCGGACCCTTGATCCAGAGTTCGCCGGTCTGCCCCGTGGGCAGGTCGGCACCATTCCCGTCAACGATGCGGATGGACGTGTGCATGACCGCCTTGCCCGTGGACCCGATCTTGTCCAGCGCCCGGTCCTTGGTCAGCAGGGTGCCAAGCGTGCAGGTTTCCGTCATGCCCCAGCCGTTCTGCAGCATCACGCCCCGCTCCGCATATGTCTCCAGCAGCGCGCGCGGTGACGCTGCGCCACCGACGCCGATGGTGACCAGTCGCGAGAGATCGGCCCTGGCGAATTCCGGCAACTGGCTGGCGAACAGGAAGTTCGTGGGCACGCCGAAGCCATGGCTGATCGCCAGTTCCGGATCCGACAGCAGGTTCAGGAAGTCCACGGGATCGAAGGTGCGCATGACGATGTTGGTGCCACCGGTATGGAAGATGCCGTTGGCAAACAGCTGCAGGCCGCCGATGTGAAAGATCGGCAGGAAGGCCAGGTTGACCGAATGCGTTGTCAGCTCGCACTTCATGGCGGAGTTCACGGCGTTGAAGAACGCCTGGCCATGGGTGACACGCGCGCCCTTCGGCCGACCGGTGGTGCCGGAGGTATAGACCAGCGCCCAGGTGTCGTCATGGGTCAGTTCGGCGATCCCGGCCCGGCCATTGGTCCGCGCCAGGCCCTGTTCATAGGCACTGTCCGCCCCGTCGTCGCACTCGACCAGGTGGCTGGTCTCGCAGGTGCGGGCAATGACCCGGGCCTGGTCCATGAACTCGGCACCCGCGATCAGCACGCGCGGGTCGGCGTCGCCGACGATGAACTCCAGCTCCGGGATGGCGAGCCGCCAGTTCAGCGGCAGGAAGATCGCCCCGATGCGGCGACAGGCGAACTCCACCTCGTAATGGTCGCTGGAATTGTGTGCCAGCATGGCCACCCGGTCGCCGCGCCCGACGCCGCAGCCCGCGGACAGGAACAGGGCGCAGCGGTCCACCCGCGCATTCATCTGCGCATAGCTGAACCGGCGCGTCGAATGCAGGTCGATGATCGCCAGGGCGTCGGGTTGATAACCCGCGTGGTGGGCGATCCAGTCATAGGCAGGTACGGACATGTCAGCTCTCTTCTTGCAGGTTCCCGCGACCTCGCCTATTCGGCGACGCGGGCGTTCTCCGTGGTGAAATCGTCAACGCCCAGCATCCGCATGGCCAGTTCGGTCATCTGGTCGGCGATGCTGTCATCGCTCAACCGGCCGCCACTGCGGTACCAGGTGAACATCCACGAAATCATGCCGCCGATGGCGAGGGTCGCCAGGCCCACGTCGCGCGTGTGGAAGACACCCTTCTCGATACCTTCCTGCAGCAGGGCGGAAAGCTTCCGGTCGAACTCGCCGCGCATCTCGTCGATGCGGTCGCTGACGGCGGCGGGCACATACTTGTCCTCGCGGAAATAGACGGCAATGTTGGCCTGGTGATCCATGACCACGTGGCAGAACTCGCGGATCGCGGTGCTCATCCGTTCCACCGGGTCGCCGCCGCGATCATGGGCATCGGCGACGGCCTTCAGGGAAAGCCGGGTTCCCTGTTCGGCAATATTGCCCAGCAGGGCCGCCTTGTTGTCGAAATGCGAATAGATGAAGGGCTTTGTCACTTCCAGCTGGCGTGCCACCTGGTCCAGCGTCGTGCCCTGGTAGCCCTGTTCGAAGAATAGCTGCCTTGCTTCCTCCAGAATGCGTTCCCGCTTGAGTCTAGCAATCTCGTCCCGCATGCCCGATCGCATCGGAGGTACCCCCTGTCGAAGAAGGGGACACGACGAACCGGCCCCCCCGGGTGATTGATCTCACCACGTTGTTACGTTGAGGTACAGTTGCATACTTCTGAGTATGATTCAAAACCGGGATGGTCGAATCACGTGTCGAACAGTCCTGTATCCCGCATCGCGCGTAGCCCGTTTGTGGTCGCTTCGGCAAGGCGGTCAACATCTTCGGTACTGGTCGCGGTCGAAACACAACCCAGGCCATAGGGTGTGGAATAGAGGCCGGCACCGATCAGGTGGCGGAACAGCTGCTCGTTGCGCTCCGCTTCCTGGTCCTGCGGATGCGTGTCGCGGTAGTTGTTCATGGGGCGACCATGGGTGTGGAACCGGAACAGGGAGCCACTGCCCGTTACCTGCCCCGGAACGTTGGCAATGCGGATCGCCTCCTGCAGCTTGTCCCGGCAATAGGCACCCATCCGGTTCAGGTCCTCGACGGCGTCTTCCGTCCAGGCCGCCATGGCGGCACGCCCGGCAACCATCGTCATCGGGTTGGCGTTGAAGGTGCCGCCGTGGGGCAGGCGGGCCTTCTTGCCATCGACCTCGAACACCTGCATGACCTCCCGCCGCCCGGCGATCGCCCCGACCGGCAGGCCGCCACCGATGATCTTGCCCAGCGAAGAGATGTCGGGGCGGATGCCCAGGACCGCCTGGCTGCCGCCATGGGCCTGGCGGAAGGCAATGACCTCGTCGAAGATCAGCAGCGCGCCGGACCTTTCCCGGAACCGGGCCAGCATGTCCAGGAACGCGGGGGTGGGGGACAGCAGCCCGACCTGTGTCGAGACCGGATCGAACAGGACACCGGCCAGTTCGTGGGCATGTGCGTCCAGGATGGCCTCGGCCTTCTCCGGTTCGTTGAACGGGATGACGATGACGTCCGACAGCACCCCCTGCGGCGTACCGTGGCTGTAGGGCACGCTGTTGGGCTGGTCATCCGGTCCCCAGACCTCCGGGCCGGTGGACAGGGAGACCTCCGCGAAATCATAGGACCCGTGATAGGCCCCTTCGCACTTGGCGATCTTCGGGCGCCCGGTGAAGGCGCGGGCTGCCTTGATGGCGTTCATCACGGCTTCGGAGCCGGAATTGCAGAACCGGATCATGTCGAAGCCGTCGACGCGCGCGGTCAGCATCCCCGCCAGCTCGATTTCCGCCTCCGTCGCGAAGGCAAAGGCGGTGGC
>CAJYBQ010000325.1 GCA_913064755.1 uncultured Alphaproteobacteria bacterium | reverse complement strand
GCGGGAGCCATTTCGTGCTCGGGCGCGAAACCAGTTGCGAGGAACCCGCTGTGGGCTGTGTCAACAGCGATCGCACCATCATGGCACAAGCGATCCACAGCCAATTGGATGAGGACGCAGCGTACGGCGGCGTTGTGCCTGAGATCGCAGCCAGAGCGCATCTGCAGCGATTGCGCCCTCTGCTGGAAAAGGTTTTGGCCGATGCCGCAGTCGACCCGCAGGCTTTGTGTGCGGTTGCCGCCACCACCGGCCCTGGCCTGATCGGTGGCGTGATCGTTGGCGCGACAATGGCCAAGGCACTGGCCTTTGCATGGGACAAACCTTTCATTGCCGTGAACCATCTTGAGGGACACGCGCTGTCCGCCCGACTGTCAGACAACGTCGCGTTTCCCTACCTGTTGCTGCTGGTATCCGGCGGCCATTGCCAATTGCTGGCCGTTGCCGGTGTCGGCGATTATCGGCTGTACGGCACGACTATCGACGATGCCCTGGGCGAGGCATTCCTCGCGGTGTTCCGGCATGGCATTGGCGGTCACCGCGATGATCGGTACCGCCGCGCGGTTGCCGCCCAGCGCACGGATCCGTGCCGTTGCCTCGAACCCGTCCATGTCCGGCATCTGGACATCCATCAGCACGACCTCGAACGGTGACGCGCTGACGGCGGCCACGGCCGCGCGACCGTCTTCCGCCGTCTCCACGACATAGCCCGCCTTCTCCAGCATGATCCGTGCGACCTGCAGGTTGATCCGGTTGTCGTCGGTGACCAGCACGCGGCTGCCCTGGGCAGCGATATCGCCGATCTGTTCGGACCGGGCCGACTGGGTGCTGACATTCTCCAGGTCCCGGCCGGTCACCGCCCGCGCCAGCGGCTGCAGGCGCACGGGACGGGTGATGAAGCCATCGAAACCGCGCGCCAGCAGGTCGTCGACCCGCCCGCGCTGTGCCGGTGCGAGCGCGATCAGCATGCGCCCCGAAACCTGTCGTCGCAGTGCCCGGATGGCGGAAAGGTCCGCTGCCTCCACCAGTTCCCCGGCAATCAGCAGGTGATCCACCGTTTCCGACGGCGGCTGCAGGTCCGTGGCCATGTGGGAAACGATCAGCCCCAGGTTGCGCGCCCGGGCGGCCAGGCCGTTGCCCAGGACCTCGTTGGCGGACAGGATGGCGACGGACCGGCCATCGGTCATCCGCACCAGCCCGGCAAGCGGATCGCTCGCCGGCTGTTCCGCCGAGGCCAGCGTGGCCTCGAACCAGAAGGTGCTGCCCTCGCCCTCCACGCTTTCCAGGCCGATGCGGCCATCCATCAGGCCCACCAGCCGCTTGCAGATGGCCAGGCCCAGCCCGGTGCCGCCATAGCGGCGGGCGGTCGACGCATCGACCTGGGTGAATTCCTGGAACAGCGCGCTCTGCCGGTCCTTCGGGATGCCGATACCTGTGTCGCGCACGTCGAAGCGGATGATCGGGGCGTCCGTCGTGCCACCGGCCAGCGACACGTCCAGCGTGACGCCGCCTGTATCGGTGAACTTGATCGCGTTGCCGGCGAAGTTCAGAAGCACCTGGCGGATGCGCGTCGGGTCGCCTTTCAACACCTTCGGGATCGACGGGTCCAGGATGACCACGATCTCGATCCCGCTCTCGAAGGCGCGGGCAGACAGCAGGTCCGTGACTCCGTCCACCAGGTCCGACAGGTCGAAGGCGACGTTTTCCAGTTCCAGGCGCCCGGCTTCCAGTTTCGAGAAGTCGAGGATGTCGTTGATGATGGTCAGCAGGGCCTCGCCCGACAGGCGCACGGTCTCCGCATACTGACGCTGCTCGCCGCTCAGCGGTGTCTCCATCAGAAGGTTGGTCATGCCGAGCACGCCGTTCATCGGCGTACGGATCTCGTGGCTCATCATGGCCAGGAACCGGGACTTGGCGACATTCGCGTCCTCGGCCCTTTCCTTGGCCTCCATCAAGGCGGTCTCGTTCTCCTTCTGCGCCGTGATGTCGGTATGCACGCTGACGCGCCCGCCGTCCTCGGTACGGAATTCACCCACCAGCAGCCAGCGGTTGTCGATCAGCTGCGTCTCCACGGGGCCGCGGGGGTTGCGATGGCGCTCCAGCCGCTCCGCGATCCAGGATGCGGGGCCGCGCGCATCGAGCCGGATGCGACGGGATGCCGTCAGGCGGACGATGTCCTCGAACCGCTGGCCCCGTGCGATCTGCATCGTGTCGCTGGAGTAGAACTCCCGGTACTTGGTATTGAAGAGGATCAGGCGGTCTTCGGCATCGTAGAGGGCGAACCCGTCGGTCGTGGCCTCGATCGCTTCCAGCAACTGGGTCCTGGCCGCGCTTTCGCGTGCCTCGGCGCGCGCGACCTTGCGGTACAGCCGCCGGGTGCGACGGATTTCCCTGATCAGGAAACAGACCAGCGTTCCCGATCCGATCAATGTTGCGATTGCCGACAGCAACAGTTCGAAATAGATGGGTTCGAGGCGATCCACGCGGGACTGGGTCACGGTCAGTTCCGTGGAATTCGTAAGTTGCTGCAGCGACTGGCACAGGGCCACCAGGTCCTTGCGGATCGCGCTGTAGGTTCGGAAATCACCTGTCTGCACCGTCATCCGGCGCTGGTCGTTGACTTCGAAGGTGCGGGTGATGCTGGCCGCGATGCTGCCGGCACCCAGTGAATCCCCCTTGTCGCTCTGCATCGCGTCCAGGAACGTCGGCAGGCGCTGTTTCATGTAACCGAGGCGCTGCTGGAACTCGGGCTGCGACATGCCGGCGGTGCCGAGCACGTAATTGTCCAGCGTGCTGAGAAACAGCGAAAGTTCGCTGCGCGTATGCGTGGCACCCCAGACAACGCTGTCATATCGGCTGGAACTGGCGTTGTATTCCTGGCGCAGGGTCAGGATCGAGAAGACCGTTGCTGCCATCAGGATGGCGATCGTCAGACCGAGCAGGGCAAACCGCACGCGCCCGGACCCGTCGGAGAGGTTGTCTTCCCCGGCATCCACGACAGATTTGCGTTGAAGAACATTGACCAAGCGCATGTGAAATCGCAGTTTAGCAGTGTCGTTCAAGGGTGTCGTGTACTTAGTAGCACCCAGCGGTCAGTCACATTACGAAAATCTGGCCTGCTGCGATATCGGGGGCCTGCTGCAACATTTGGGGAATTTCGATCTGATGAGCAGAAATGGCACGGCGCAGATCCTGCTGGTCGAGGATACTCCGACCCTTGCGCGCAGCTATATCCAGTTCCTGCGGGACGAGCCTTACGAGATTCACCACGAGGAACTTGGCCGCCCGGCGATGGAACACATCGAACGGCATCGGCCCGATGCCATCCTGCTCGACCTGAAACTGCCGGACATGGACGGGATGGACATCCTGCGGCACGTGCCGGAGATCGACGATACCCTGCCGGTCATCGTCATCACTGCGCCTGGATCGGTGCAGACGGCGGTGACCGCGATGCAGGCCGGTGCGGTCGATTTCATCGTGAAACCGTTCAATGCGGACCGGCTGAAGGTGACGCTGAAGAACGCGCTCGAACGCACCGAGCTGCTGGATATCGTCAATACCTACCGCGCGGAGATCGACAAGGACGGGTTCGAGGGCTTTGTCGGCGGCGCGTTGTCCATGCAGGCGGTCTACCGGATCGTGGAGGCCGCGGCCCCGTCCAAGGCAACCGTGTTCGTGACCGGCGAGAGCGGAACCGGCAAGGAAGTCTGCGCGGAGGCGATCAAGAATCGCAGCCCACGCCGCAACGGCCCCTTCATCGCGATCAACTGTGCCGCCATCCCGCATGACCTGATGGAGAGCGAGATCTTCGGCCACGTGAGAGGCGCCTTCACCGGCGCCCTGGGGGAGCGCGAAGGTGCCGCGGCAATGGCCAATGGCGGGACGTTGTTCCTGGACGAAGTCTGCGAGATGGACCTGGACCTGCAGGCCAAGCTGCTGCGCTTCATCCAGACGGAGACCTATCGCAAGGTCGGCTCATCCGTGACCGAAAAGGTCGATGTGCGCCTGATCTGCGCCACCAACAAGGACCCGATGACGGAAGTGAAGGCCGGGCGTTTCAGGGAAGACCTCTACTACCGCCTGCACGTCATTCCGCTGCATCTGCCGCCCCTGCGGGACCGCGACCACAACATCATCAAGATTGCCCGGGTCTTCCTGGCCAAGTTCACGGAGCAGGAGAACCGCAAGTTCCGGGATTTCGATCCGGCGACTGCCGCGATCCTGATGTCCTACGAATGGCCGGGCAACGTCCGGGAACTGCAGAACGTCATCCACAACACCGTCGTGTTGCACGATGGTGCCAGCGTGACCCCGGAAATGCTGCCGCCGCCGCTGTCGCAACTGACCCCCACCGTGTCGGTTTCGCGGGTACCGGCGCCTGCCGTCGTGTCGGTGGATGCCGAGGTTGCCCGCGCCCGGCCGTCGGACGTGAAGTCGCTGTCGGAGGACATTCGTCCGCTGGCAGCGGTCGAACGGGAATATATCGAAGGCGCCATCGACCGCTGCGGCGGCAACATCCGCACGGCAGCCGCGTTGCTGGGCATCGCCCCGCAGACGATCTATCGCAAGCGCTCCGCCTGGGAAGAGGAAGACGCTGCCCTGAGCGCGACAGGCTGAGCAGACCTCCCGCGCCGGGCGTCGGTCCGCACCGCCCGCCATCCCGCGGCCCGCCCCGGGCCTCTGCCACCCGGCGGGTGGGGCGGACCGGCTAGACCCGGCCCCCGGCTCCCACCCCCGCCCGCCACACCCCGGGGAG
>CAJYBQ010000324.1 GCA_913064755.1 uncultured Alphaproteobacteria bacterium | reverse complement strand
ATGGGCCTGGGGGCCGGGGGGGAGGCCTCCGCGACCGGCCCAGGGAGGGGAGGCCGGGACGCCCCAGAGTGCGCCGGCGGGGCGCAGCGGCGTGGCGGCCAGTTCGATGGCCCGGAAAGGCGTCGCGTCGGCCTCGGGGGACTGATCGAAGGTTGTCGCCAGGCGATCCAGGGCATGCATCAGCCGACGTCGTCCACGTGCCGGCTGGGCAAGGACCCCGTGCGTCGAGCTTGCGATCCCCACCGGCTCGTCGCGTCGCAGCGCGGTCCAGGCCAGGCGGGCGACGGCCAGCGCCGCGCGACGGGCCAGTGTCCCGCCCGAGGTGGCGAAGCGCATGTGCGGGCCCAGGTCGGCGACCAGCATGACGGCGCTGTGGGCCTCCCGCTCGCGTTCCTTCAGTCGCAACTGTCCGGACCGCGCAAAGCCGCGCCAGTCGATCATCCGGATGTCACCCCCCGGCATGTAGGGTGACAGGCCGTCGACGTCGCCGGTCTTCAGGCCGCGCATGCCGGGGCGTGTGCCCAGGGGAGTCCGCGTGCCCGGCGCGGATGGCCGCCGTGCCCGAAAGGGATCCTGCGCGATCAGGTGCGCCAGTGTCAGCGTTTCCTCTGCGGTCGCCCGTGCTTCAGACCGGCGGGACATGCTGCAGCAGCCGTTCGATGATGGTTTCGGACGCGATGCCCTCGGCCTCCGCGACATGGGAAAGCCCGACACGGTGGCGCAGGACATTCGACGCGAGGTTCAGCACGTCGTCGGGCAGGACGTGATCCCGACCGTCGAGCCAGGCCGCCGCCTTGGCAACCCGCGCCAGGGCGATCGAGCCGCGGGGGCTGACGGGATGGGACATCAGCCCCCGGAGGTCATCGGGCAGGGATTCCTCCTGGCGGGAGAAGTCGACAAGCCGGACGATGTAGTCGCGCACCGGTTCGGACAGATGTGTCTGCAGGACGGCGCGGCGTGCCCGTGCCAGCGTGTCCGCACTGATCCGCTCGGCGGCGACCGCCTGTTCCTGGCCATCGATGCCGGCTTCGGCTTCGCCCAGGGCGATGTCCAGCAGCGCCAGTTCGGTCTTCGCATCGGGATAGCCGACACGGACATGCATCAGGAAACGGTCAAGCTGCGCTTCGGGCAGGTCCCATGTACCTTCGTGTTCGATCGGGTTCTGCGTGGCGATGACGAAGAACGGCTGTTCCAGCATGTGCGTTTCGTCGCCGCTGGTGACCTGTCGTTCCTCCATGGCTTCCAGCAGGGCGGACTGCACCTTGGCAGGGGCGCGGTTGATCTCGTCGGCCAGCAGGAAGTTGGTGAAGATCGGCCCCCGCCGGAATTCGAAGGCGAGGGATTTCGGGTCGAAGAGGGCGCTGCCGGTCAGGTCCTGCGGCATCAGGGTCGGCGTGAACTGGACCCGGTTGAAGCGGCCTTCGAACGACGCGGCCAGGGCGCGCGCGATGCGGGTCTTGGCCAGCCCCGGCGCACCTTCCAGAAGCACGTGACCATCCGATAGCAGCGCCAGAACAAGGCGCTGGATCATCCGGTCCTGGCCGATCACGACGCCGTTCAAGCGGTCAAGCAAGGCCTTGAACGTGCCGTGAATATCCTGCTGCTGGTCTGGCCGGTCTATCTGGCTGTCAATGTTCAAGCTGTTTCTCGGCCGTGTTGCCAAATGCCCGTTCGGCAACCGCCATGAAATGCCGGATGTGGACCCGCGCCCAGCGGTTGGCTTCCCGGCCCTGGCCGCTGGTGACGGATTCCAGGATACCGCTGTGCTGTTTCCAGAACTTGTCCGGCACCTGTTCGACCTCGCGCAGCGTGATGCTCATGATGCGCTGCAGGTAGCGCCAGTGCACGTCGGCGCTGGCCTTGAGGGCCGGATTCCCCGAAACCCGGTAGACCAGATCGTGGAAGTCCACGTCCGCCAGCCAGAGTTCCTTGAGGTCGCCGGCTTCGAGCGCGACCATCGCCCGGTCCAGGATATCCAGGCCTTCCAGGTTTGTCCGCTGGGCAAGCGCCGCATCGTTCGCGCATCGCGCCGCCGCCATTTCGGCCGCCATGCAGTCCAGCACGATCCGGACCTGGCAGCGGTGTCGCACCATCTCGAGGTTCGGACCGGCCACGGCCAACCCCCGGCCAGGCACGTCATGGACAACGCCATCCGCCTTCAACTGACTGAGCGCCTGTTGCACGGGTTGTCGCGAAACCCCCATCTGCAACGCCAGTGCTTCCTGTTTCAGACGGCAATCCGTCGGAAATGTGCCTGCGCAGATTTCGTCCAGAATCTCGTCGTAAACCTGTTGTGCGAGTGACCCCGTTTCCAGCATATGACCGCCCCCGATCACGGTTCCGGTGGTCATCTTGACGCAATCCGACGCATTCGACAAACCCAACGCGGCATCCCCCCCAGCCAAATCGACGAAAAAAGGTGCAGCAGCGGCCACGCCGGGGCTCCGACGTGGCCGCTACCAGTTACCCACAGCCTCAGACAGTATCGCCGAAGGGCAGATCCCTCAGGCGCTTGCCGGTGGCCGCAAAGATCGCGTTGGCAATCGCAGGCGCGACAGGGGGCACGCCTGGCTCACCAACGCCCGAGGCATGAACCTCGAACCCGTGCGGCACGATGTGGGTGTGGACCTTGCGCGGGTAGTTGTCGGAACGAACCATCTGGTAATCGTGATAGTTCGACTGGCTGACCGCGCCGTTCTCGTAGGTGATGCCACTGTGCAGTGCCAGGGTCATGCCCTGCACGGCAGCGCCTTCCATCTGCGACCTGATCCGTTCCGGGTTCGCCGCAAAGCCGCAGTCGACGGCCATGTGCATTTCCGGAACCGTGATCTTGCCATCGACGATCTTCACCCGGGCCGCGGTTGCGACATAGGTGACGAAGGACCGGTGTACCGCCAGGCCGATGCCTTCGCCGGCGGGAAGGCTGCCGCCCCAGCCGGCCTTGTCGGCTGCCAGGTTCAGGACATTCTTCAGCCGGGCCGTATCGATGGGATACTCGTCGTAGACCTCACCGTAGTCCCAGAAGTTCTCCGGGAACCCCTGCTTCGGCGGATCGAGCACGCGGTCCGAACCGATCAGTTCCAGCAGCACTTCCTTGTGATCCCGGCCCATCTCGTGCGCCAGTTCCGCCGCGAAGGACTGTACCGCCCATGCGCGTGGAATATTGGACACCGACCTGAACCAGCCGATGCGCGTATGCGCCATCGCCGGCCCGTTCTCGACCGAGACGTTGGGGATCTCGAACGGCATGTCGACGTGGCCCATGCCGCTCTCGATGAAGAACTGGTGGCCACTGTCAGGCGCGAAGGTCGACAGGATCGACGGCGCGACGGAATTGTGCCGCCAGCCCGTGACCTTGTTGGCCCCGTCCAGCGCAACCTCGATCCGCTCCACCGAGGTGGTGTGGTAGAAGCTGTGCTTGATGTCGTCCTCGCGGGTCCACTGAACCTTGACGGGAACCCCCAGCCGCTGACTGAGCTGCGCCGCCTCGATCGCGAAATCGCATTTCGATTTCCGGCCGAAGCCACCGCCGAGCAAGGTGACGTTCACGGTGACATCGTCGACGGACATGTTCAGCGCCGCGGCAATGTCGCCACGGGCGCCGAAGGGGGACTGCACCGGTGCCCAGACCTCCGCCTTGCCGTCCTTGACACTGGCCACCGCGACCGGCGGTTCCATCATGGCGTGTGCCATGTGCGCCTGGCTGTAATCCCGCGCGAACACCTTTGCCGCGCCGTCGAACGCGGCCTTGGCATCGCCCTCGGCCCGGAAGACCGTGCCCGGTTTCTTCGCCGTCTCGCGCATTTCGCGGGTGAAGTCGGCAGAGTTGTAACCGCTGTGCCGGCTCTCGGCCCATTCGATCTCCAGCGCATCACGCCCCTTGATCGCGGCGTCGGTGTTCGATGCGATGACCGCGATGCCGCCCAGCGGGGCGAACTTTGCCGGGAAGTCGGTGATCTGCAGGCCCATCACGCTTTCCACGCCCGGCACCTTGTAGGTGGCGGAAGCGTCGTAGCGGACCGGCTTGCTGCCCACCACCGGCGGACGGGCGATGGCGGCGAACTTCATGCCCGGCAGGCTGACGTCTGCGCCGTAGACCGCCTTGCCGGTCGTGATGTCATGCAGGTCGGTGATGGGCACATTGCCCTTGCCGATGTAGCGGAACTCGGCTTCCGACCTGAAGGTCAGGTCCTCGAACGCCGGAACGTCCAGATCCATGGCGTCGGCCGCCAGTTCGCCGAAGCCTGCCTTCTTGCCACCGGAGGATCCCTCGTGCACGCCGACTTTCACCGACTTGGCGTCAACGCCCCATTTCTTCGCCGCGGCCTGCACCAGCATGTGCCGGACCGAGGCACCCATCTGGCGCATGGACTGGATGTGGTGACGCATGGAGCGTGACCCGTCCGTGTCCTGGTTGCCGTACTTGGGTTCATCGCCCTCGGCCTGGATGATCTTCACGCGATCCCAGTCGGCGCCCATCTCGTCGGCAAGCACCATCGGCAGCGACGTGCGGCTGCCGGTCCCCATCTCGGAACGATGGGCGACGAACCTGACGGTTCCGTCGGCATCGATCGACTCGAATATCTCCGGGTGGTAGTGCAGTCCGTGCAGCAGGAACGCCCGCCCGGTCGTGTCGCGTGCGAATGCTCCTGCCTGCGTCGAGCGACCCGCCCCCGCGCACTCCGTCACCGCTGACGCGACAAAGACGCGCCCGGTGACAGTGACTGAACGCCGGCGCGCGACACTGTCGTATGGCG
>CAJYBQ010000323.1 GCA_913064755.1 uncultured Alphaproteobacteria bacterium | reverse complement strand
TCACCCTGACGTCGATCACGACCATCGTCGGCCTGGTGCCCCTGCTGTTCGAGACCAGCCTGCAGGCCCAGTTCCTGATCCCCATGGCTGTGACAATCGTCTTCGGCCTGGCCACGGCCTCGGTACTGGTGCTGTTCGTCGTCCCCGCCCTGCTCGGCATGCTGGAAGACACCGGCATGCAGAAGCAGAAGGTTTCGCGCTGGATCAAGGGTGCGCGCCAACGCGAGTCCCGCCCGGACAGTCCGGAAGGCGGGATCCGCCCGGCCAGCCCGGAAGGCGGAGATTGACCGGTCGGACGGACAAGGGCAGGGCGGTCTGAGCACCCGCAGGGCTGACCCCTATCCGCAATCGGGAATGCAGGCCGCAAACGCAGGGTCAGACGAGCGAACCGGCGTCTTCCTGCTGTCGTTTCGTCTTCCGGCGCGGGGCTGCCGGATGGGCCTTACAGCCGCGCGTCCGCGATGAATGCCACCAGCTTCTCGAACTCCCTTCGTGTCGTGAAGCGGTGTTCCCTGCAGAACTCCGTCTCCCTGTTCGTCCGGTCGATGCACCACAGGATCAGCTGCTCTATCGCTTCCTCCCCGGGTTGCTCCCCGCTGGTTATCATCGGGATGAAGCGCTTGAGAAATTCCGTCGTATCGGACTGATGGACGATCACGCTATCCCATGCGGGGATGACCAGCACGGCCTGGTTGCCCAGCCCCCATGCCCAGAACGAACCTTCGGGCAGACCCGCATCCGGGGCGGGAACCCACCAGAGATAGCCGTGCCCCCACCGCAGGTCATCTCGCCCCGTCCTTGCGACGTTGGCGGTAATGCGATCCACCCATGGCGCGGGAACGATCTGCTGACCGTTCATCTGCCCCCTGTCGAGATAGATCTGCCCGAACATGGCAAGATCGCGCGCCGACATGCGGAACGCCGCTGATCGATGCCGTGATACCGTCGGATCACTGATGTAGGAAACGTCATCCACGTCGAAATCGCGCATGCCGGCTGGCCGGGCGAAGCCGGTCTGGAACGCTTCGGCCACGCCCATGCCGGTCTGTGTCTCGAAGATCGTGGTGAGAGCGTTGTAGTCCCAGTTGTTGTAGGCCCAGATCGTACCCGGCGCGTTCTCTCCCCGGCCGAGCAGGCGATCCTTCTCCGCCCGCAAGCCACCGTCGGCGGTGGCGGGCAGATTGATCCCCGACATGCTTCTGAGCAGGTGCTCCACCGTTGCCTGCTTCTGCAGTTCGGATGGGGAATTCGGGGCGTCGTCGATGCCGAGTTCCTGCAAGGTTGCGTCGAGCCGGATCTGTCCCTCTCCGGAACCGATGTGCTGCCCCACCAGCGCGCTGAGCAACGCCTTGCGGATCGAATGGGTGGCGTGGGGTGTTTCCAGATCGCCGAACGCGGCAACTGTTTGCCCCTTGGTCACGATCATCAACGTGTCGGTGCTGAGTGTCGATGCATGGACAAACACCGCATCAAGGCCAGTCGGACTCCAGCCAGCGGCCTCGGTCTCCGCAACCTCCAGCCGGGTGACGTCGAGGACCCTTGCCGGTTCAGAGCGCGAGGACAGGCCTCGCTCCCCGGTCAGCAGCAGGAAGGTCAGCACCGCGATGGCAAGCAGACCGATCCCGGCACCCCCTATCAAGGCCTTGCGTTTCAAGTCATTTCCCTTCCCGGTCAGCAGGTTGAGTCAGAACATGGCATGCTTGGGGGCTCCCGATCGGTTCGGTCCATCGCCGGGCGGCGCTAGTTCCGCCAGTGGCCCATGGACGCGTAAGGCTCCGGGTAGTTCTCCACCTGGCGCTGATAGGACGTGTCACCCATCAGGGCGGCGAGCAGCACGGCGCTGGTTTCGGCTTCGTCCAGGTCGGCCGGGACCAGGCTGTCGGCGTGGACATCGACAAAACCGGTATGCAGTTCCTCGGCGATGAACGCCGGATGGGCCACGACGGCGGCGAGGTAGTCGATGTTGGTGCCGACACCCAGCAGCACCGTATCCTGCAGGGCGGCAACCATCTGTTCCGCGGCCAGCACCCTGTCGGCACCATGCACGACCAGCTTGGCCAGCATGGGGTCGAAGTCGCTGGTCACGGCCTGGCCGACGGTCAGCCCGTTCTCGAACCGCACGTGGTCGCCGGTCGGCGCGGCCAGGCGCAGGACCCTGCCTGTTTCCGGCAGGAAACCGTTGGTGGGGTCCTCGGCGCAGATGCGGCATTCAATGGCGTGGCCATCCAGTGCAACGGCGTCCTGGGCCAGGGACAGGCCCCGACCTGCCGCGATCTCCACCTGCATCCGCACCAGGTCGAGGCCGGTGATCATCTCCGTGACCGGGTGCTCCACCTGCAGGCGGGTGTTCATTTCCAGGAAATAGAACGCCCCGTCGGGGGCGAGGATGAATTCGACCGTCCCGGCGTTCAGGTAGTTCGCGGCCGACGCCAGGCGCACTGCCGCCTCGCAGATTTCCGCGCGCAGCGCATCCGGCAGGCCCGCCGCCGGTGCTTCCTCCACGATCTTCTGGAACCGGCGCTGGATCGAGCATTCACGCTCGTGCAGGTGAATGACCTTGCCCTGGCCGTCGCCGAAGACCTGCACCTCGATATGCCTTGGCTGGTCGATGTAGCGTTCGGCATAGACCCGTCCGTCCGCGAAATAGCGCAGGGCCTCGCTCGCCGCGCGGTGGGCCTGTTCGGCCAGGTCGGCAGCTTCGCGGACAATGCTCATGCCCTTGCCGCCACCGCCCGCCGATGCCTTCACCAGCAGGGGGAAGCCGATGGATGCGGCCTCCGCGATGAAGCTGTCGATGTCGCCGGTGGGCAGCACGGACGGGGCCACCGGCACGCCGTGGCTGGCCGCGAATGTCCGGGATTCGATCTTGTCGCCCATCAGGCGAATGCTGGCAGGGTCGGGGCCGATGAAGGTCAGCCCCGCCTGTTGCACGGCCTCGGCAAACGCCGCGTTCTCGGAAAGGAAGCCGTACCCGGGGTGGATCGCGTCGGCCCCGACCGCGTGGGCGGCGGCGATGATCTGGTCTGCGTCCAGATGCGCGGCAACGGGTGTATCGCCCGTGATCAGCAGTGCCTCGTCGACGGCCGTCACCTGCGCCGAGAGGGCGTCCGACTCGTGGTAGACCCCCACGGAAGCAATGCCCATTTCCCGCAAGGTGCGGGCGACACGGCAGGCGATCTCGCCACGATTGGCGATCAGTACCTTCGAAAATTCATTCATCCTGCTTGCTCCCCAGCCGCATGTTGCCTGCCGCACGATGCCACATCACGGGCGACCGAGGCATGCATTCTAGATATCCCTGAAATCGCCACCCCGGCCCTTGCCGGCGCTGAACCGTCCGGCACCGGCAAGACCTTCGGCCGACAGCTGGCCGATGCTGTTGTGCCATTCCTGCGCCAGTGCCTCCCGCACCGACAACCCGTGCTGTCGAATCGCGGAACGCCGGTCGGCCCGCATGCACCCCTGCGGGAAGCGGGCGATCTGGTGTGCCAGTTCCTCCGCCTTCTGCCGTGCCGCGCCGTCATCGACCACATATTCACACAGGCCGATGCGCGAACATTCCTCCGCCGTGACCTGGCGTCCGGTCATGATCAGTTCCAGTGCCCGGCCCTGTCCCACCAGGCGGGGCATGCGCACCGTGCCGCCATCAATCAGCGGCACGCCCCAGCGACGGCAATAGACACCCATGTAGGCGCTCCGTTCCATGACCCGGAAATCGCACCACATGGCGAGTTCCATGCCACCGGCGACGGCGGGACCGGCAATGGCCCCTATGACCGGCTTGTCCAGTTCCAGCCGGCTCGGCCCCATGGGGCCACGGGGAATGTCGTCACCCGGCCCCGGTGCCGGGCCGTCTGCGTGGAAAACCAGCTCCTGCGCCGTCGCGCCACCGGTCCCGTCCGCCTGGCTGGCCGCCGCGAGTTTCAGGTCCCAGCCGGAACAGAAGGCCCCGCCTTCACCGAAGAACACCGCGACCCGTGCCGCCTCATCACGCTCGAAGGCGAGAAACGCGTCGTTCAGGGCAATGGCGCTTTCCGGGTCCATGGCATTGCGGGCCTCCGGGCGTGAATGGATCACTGTCCAGACGTGACCATCGCGTTCGATCCTGACCGTCATTCCGTCTCTCCCCTGCTGGCCGTGTCCGAATTCAACTGGCCAACCGCTTCCGATTCCCGAACCGCCGCGCCGTAGATGCCCCGCGACATCAGCGAAAGCTCGCTTTCCCTCCGGCGCGCATAGACGAAGGCACGGGCCGCATGCACGGACGCTGTGTCAGGTGCGGCCTGCGCGGCAAATTCCACCAGGTGGCAGGCGACGCGATGTTCCCCGGCCTCGGCCAGTTCGCGGGCGCGATAGGCCAGTGCGGGCGCGCCCCCGGCCAGGCGCGACAGTTCCTCCGCCAGCGCAGTGTCCGGTGCGGGCTTCAGGTTGGCCGGGTTGCCGTCGTGCCAGCCGCCGTACAGTCGCCAGATGTTGCGCACGACGAACTCCGGCTCGTCATAGAACGGGCGCAGATAGGGTTTGGCCAGCAGGTCGTCGGGCACGCGGACGCTGTGGATGATGTCGTTCAGGCGCGCGCCGTCGTTCATCATAGACAGGGTGTCTTCCACCAGTCCTTCCAGCTCGCACGCCATGTCGTCCAGCACGGTGGCGATACGCTTCTGCCCTGCGAAGGGCAGGCCATGGGCAGGCAGCATAAGTTCCGCCTTCAGGGCCATCATCTGGCGCAGTGCGCTGGCCCATTCCAGCGGATAGCTTCGTACCTTCTGCGGGTTCCCGGCATTGGAGATCAT
>CAJYBQ010000322.1 GCA_913064755.1 uncultured Alphaproteobacteria bacterium | reverse complement strand
CGCTGACCGCGCCCGCCGCTGCCGGGGACGATCACTGGTCAGGCAGTATCCTTGACGAGACCGCACCCGGCACGGACGTCTATTTCGTGCATTCGTTCTCTGCCCGCCCGACACAGCCAACCGACGTGCTGGCCGTGACGGATCATGCCGGATTCCAGGTCTGTGCCGCCGTCCGTCGCGACAACCTGTTCGGCGTCCAGTTCCATCCGGAAAAGAGCGGTCCGGCAGGACTCCGGATCATCCGGTCGTTCCTTGAACTCTGATCTCTGACCTCTGACCTCTGACCTCAGGCCTCAGGCCTCAGGCCCTGACGGCCAGCAGTCCCCGCGCCATCTCGATGTCGAAGGCCGTGTCGATGTCGATGGCGCGTTCCGGCGGAATGATGACGGCAACGGTGTCATCGCCGTAGACCCGCCGGGTCCGCAGCAGGTAATCGGTACGCACGGCATAGCAGAGGCCGTTGGGGGCGTAGAGGTGCCCCAGGTCCTGCCGTCGTTTCAGCAATCCGCCGGGGTTCAGGGGCCTGACACGGCGATCATCATCCACCGTCACGAACAGGTCCGGTGACTTGGCCTGCTCCGTGAATGTCACGGCACATTCCGCGCCGCTGTCGACCAGGGCGGCAACCGTGTCGTCGATGTCGGCTGCCGTGCGGAACGGACTCGTGGCCTGCAGCAGGACAATGATGTCGTAGGCTTCACCGACGTTCTCGACCGCATGCACAAGCGCGTCGGTGATCTTCGCCGTGTCGTTCGCCAGTTCGGGCGGGCGGAGGAACGGCACATCCGCACCATGCGCCCGCGCCGCATCCGCGATGCGGGCGCTGTCGGTCGACACGATGGCCCGATCAAGCCGGGCCGACTGGCGTGCTGCATCCACCGTCCAGGCAATCAGCGGACGGCCACCCAGGTCCAGGATGTTCTTGTCCGGCAGGCCCTTCGACCCCCCACGGGCGCAGATGACCCCGAGTGCGCGCTGGCCACCTGTCCGCGTCATGGATCAGTGGGTGCTGCCGGCGTTCGCGGTCTCCACCACGGCATCCTGGCGCTCGGAATCCTTGATGGCGTTCTTCACCTTGTCCGCATCACGCAGGAAGGCACCGGTCATGTTCTCCGACAACAGGGTCGACGGCGCGCCATCGGGGATCTGGTGATTGCGTCGCCAGATCTGTTCATACTCGTCGATGCGGCGATAGTTCAACTGCAGCATCGCTTCGCGCAGGCCCAGCAGTTCGACGGCATTGAAGTTGTGGCTGATCACGGCGGAGATGCTCGATGCATCGCCGAGGTCGAGGATGAAGCGTTCCAGGTCGCCGTCATACTGGCCGTTGATCCGCTCCCGATAGGTCGTGAACCACTCGGAACCCGGGTACGGCGTGGCGAAATGCGGCTTCACCTGGATGCCGAGGTCGTCCCAGGCGTGCATGTTCATGCGGATCGACTCGAAGTCCTCGTTCGGGAAGCCGATGATCTGGTTGGGCACGGGACGGATACCGGCCTCCAGCGTCCAGAAGAAGCTGCGCAGGTTGGATTCCCTTGTCGCGCCCTTGCCGATGGTCTTCAGCACGTGCGGGGCAAAGGATTCGTAGCCATAGACCAGGTGAGAACAGCCTGCTTCGCGCATCGTCGTCAGCACTTCCTTGGTGCAGAGCGTCGCGTGGCTGGTCCCGGCCCAGTGAATGCCGGTCCAGGTGCCGTCGTCGTTGGCCTTTGGCGCGAAGCCCAGGTCATGCCACTGCTTGCAGATGTCGTTCATCCAGGTACGACCGGAGAACTTGTCCATCGTCATCAGGTTCTCGTCCAGGAACCCGATGAAGTTCACGTTGAACTTGTCGTGCGCGTGCTTCACCAGCGCGCCGACATATTCCGGCGAGTGATAGCGGATGCTGCGGGTATAGGTGCCGGGCTGATCGAAGGCGACATTCATCTCGCCGTTCTCGTCTTCGACGTAGCGCATGTCGCCCGCAATGCCGAGGTGATAGCAGAAGCGGCAGATCAGGGAGCAGCCATAGCTGGCGTTGATGTCGAGGCGACGGGAAGCCAGCATGCCTTCCTCCGAGAACAGCACCTGGCTGTTCTTGAAGTAGACTTCCTCCAGCGGGAACAGCTCCCACGCCGGGAACGGCAGGCTGTCGAGGTCGTGCAGCAACGGCCGTATCTGGGACATGATCAGGCCGCCACCGGGCTTGCGCGAGACCGTGCCCTTGATGTCCCAGAATTCGCGTCCCCCACGATCCACCATCTCGCAGATTTCGGGGAAGGTGATGAAGCCTTCGCCGACGCAGCCCACGTCCACCTCCGGCAGCCATGACATCATCTCGCGCGGCATGGAGGTCAGCAGACCGCCACCCATGACCTGCACGGCCTGCGGCGCATAGCGCTTGGCGATCTTCGCGATGCGCTTCACCGAGCCATAGGTGGTCGTGATGCCGCCATAGCCGATGATGTCCCAGTCATCTGCAACACAGACCGCCTTCGTGACCTCGTCACCCTGTCGCCAGGCGTTCTCGTCATAGACCTGCACCTGATGACCCTTTTCCATGGCGATCGCGGCAAGCAGCGCGATGCCGTAGGGCACATGGCGGGGAACATCTTCCTCGCGGACGGTCGGGTTGATCAGCAGGATCTTCGCCATGAAAAGTGCCTTCTCTCTCGGGTAACGGGTGACGCTTAAGCGCTTGCGCCGTCGAGGAATGTTTCCAGCGATGCCCATTGGACGTCATCGCTGAACAGGGTGCCGCCGCCGCTGCAGTTGAACGTCTTGCAATCGGCGTCCGCCGCCATCTCGATGAAGGCGGAGCGGTACCAGTAGTATGCCGGATCAGTATAGTACCATTCGTCCGTGTGCGGGTTGTAGATGTCGATGTACAGTTCACTGATGCGGCTCTCGTCACCGCCGACCAGGTCCCGCGCTTCGTAGTAGTACTGCGTGTTCAGCAGGGGAGTGTCGGCGTAATAGCCGAAATCCATGCCCGTGACGGCCACGCGGCTCTTGTCCAGCACGGCATGCGCCACCATCCAGCAGGCCCCGCCGACATTGCCGCCCGCATTCATGCAGGGCAGGCCGTTCTGGCGATGCACTTCCCTGGTCACGCTGCCGGGCTTGTCCGGGTCGTCCAGCATGGGATTGAACCAGAAGACCTGCATGCCGATCTCGTGCACCCGCTTCACCACGTCGGGCGAGGCGGTGGTGCCGAGCGCGATGCGGATGTCCTTGCCGTGTTCCGCCATCATGGCCAGCAGTTCGTTGTTCTTCGCCACTTCGTCGGCGAAACTCGGGTCCTGTTCCTGGCGGCGAAAATAGTCGTCGGCCTTCATCCGCGCCTGGTCCAGCTCCGGGTCGCCGAACCAGCGCACGATACGCAGCGGATGCGGATCGACCGACACGGCAACCGTCGGCATCAGGTCCTGCCGCAGGCAATGCGAGATCGCGCTTTCGGTGCAGACCACCGCGCCCCGGAATCCCCGCTGTTTCAGGATCGGCACCGGGTCGCGACGCCGCAGGCTCGGCCCCGCCGCGACAACAACGCCGCTGTCCCCGGCACCAAGGCCGAGGTCGTGCAGGTCGCGCAGCGTGCGGCCCTGCTTCAGATAGGGGGCGTTGGCCGCGATGTTCTCCAGGCACATGTCCTGGGTCCGGGCCTCCGTCATCGCCGTCATTTCCTGCTGCAGTTTCAGCAGCAGGCGGCCATCGCGTTGTCCGGCAGGCGCAGGAGACGGGTCAGTCACTTCTTGTCGGTGTCCCACATGACCTTCTTCTTGGACACGAAGGCGATCGAGCCGCCGAGGCGCTTCTTCGCTTCCATCTCGAAGCGGTCTTCCAGGGTTTCTTCGGACTGCTTGATCTCGACCTTGTCACGGGTCTCGAAATTGCCGCGCAGTACTTCGTTGGACATGGGGTCTGGCCTTTTTGATCAGCCCCTTGCGGGGCGTGCACGTGGCCTCCAGAAATAGGATTTTCGCGGGTTCCTGTCCAGCGGCGGGTCGTGGCACTGGCGCGATGCACGGCTTTGTGGCACGCAACTGGACCATGAAACGACTTCTCGACATCATTGCCACGCTCATGCTGCTGCTGCTCAGCCTGCCGCTGTTCCTGCCGCTGGCAATCGCCATTCGAATCGACAGCCCCGGATCGGTGTTCTACCGCCAGGTCAGGGTCGGGCGAGGCGGTACCACCTTCGGGATGCTGAAGTTCCGGTCGATGGTCGCGAACGCCGACCGCATCGGGGGGCATTCGACGGTCGCCGGGGATGCCCGTGTGACGCGGGTCGGCCGCTTCATCCGCAAGACCAGCCTGGATGAACTGCCGCAGCTTCTGAACGTGCTCTTCGGCGACATGAGCCTGGTGGGGCCGCGCCCCGATGTCCCGGCTCAGGAAGCCGAGTATTTGCCCGCTGACTGGACCCTGCGCCACCAGGTGCGACCGGGTATCACGGGCCTGGCGCAAGCCCTGAAACGGTCCACGGCGACGCCGGCGGAACGCACCGAAATGGACCTGCGCTACGTTCGCGAGCAGTCCCTCTGGCTCGACCTCAAGATACTCTGGTGGACCGTTCGCCAGGTACTGTCGAAGGGGGGTTTCTGAACTGGCCGGACTCCGGCGTTTCCGCCACCGTCCGTTCGGTATAGAGCGCCCGTGCCTCTTCCGCCGGACCGCGCCGTTCGCCCAGGCCGGCGATCTCGATCACCCGGATTTCACCGTTCCAGGGCAGGGTGAGCACGTCGCCGACACGAAGCGGCTGGCTGACCTTGCGCACGACCTGGCGGTTGACCCGCATGCGGCTGCCCTTGATCGCGCGTGCAGCGAGGGTTCGGCTC
>CAJYBQ010000321.1 GCA_913064755.1 uncultured Alphaproteobacteria bacterium | reverse complement strand
TGCGCCACCGCCTCCCGCCGGAACTGCGACACGAACGGCCACGACTATCTCGTGCAGGCGTTTTCGGACAGCGTATTGAGAACACAGGATTTTGTCTGCAACATCTACAACGCCGGTCCGCATCGCAATTACATAGCAGAACTGATTGGCTACTATGGTCTCGAAGACAAGGTGAATATTGCCGGTCACTCCGAGAGCATTACCGAAATCTGGCGCAATACCCACGTGCACCTGATGCCCTCGCTGGTCGAAAGCGCACCCATTGCGCTTGTCGAAGCCATGCTCTGCGCAAGGCCGACCGTGGCAAACAAGTCCTCGGGCATTCCGGAATGGGTCTCCGAAGGAGAGAATGGATTCCTGGTCGAAAGTATCAATTCATGGAACCTTGTTCCTGGAATATCGAAAGCTTTCGAGAACGCCGACAGGCTCGAGGAAATGGGAAAGGCCGCCCATCAACGCGCAGTCGAGATGATGGGGAATCCCCTCGACGACTTTTTCGACACCATACAGGCAAATTGAATAATGCTCATCCGAAAGGATGCTCTGTCTTGCGATAGTCAATGGAGAAATGATCATGCATGAGAATGCCAAACTGATTTACAAGAAGCATGTCATTCCAGAACTATCAAATGGTCTGAAAGTGCTGGAAATCGGACCGGATGCATTCCCGTCCACACTCCAGGGACTCAGCACCGGGCTTGATTTTGCGTGCTGGCATACGCTTGATATATATTCGCGGGCCGAATTGACTTATACCGCCACCGATCCTTATCAATTCGATATTCCCTCCGAAAGCTACGACCTCGTCATTTCTGCCCAGGTTCTTGAACATGTCCGCATGCCGTGGCGCTGGATGCCGGAACTGGCCCGGGTCACGAAGACGGGAGGGCGCGTGGTGACGATCGTTCCCGTCAGCTGGACCTATCACGAGGCCCCTGTCGACTGCTGGCGCATCTATCCCGAGGGCATGCGCGCCCTGCACGAAGAAGCCGGGCTCGAGACCGAACTCGCGCTATGGGAATCTCTCGAAACACCGCAGTACAAGCGGTCCATTCCGGGAAATTCCATGGGCGATCAAGGGCGACGCGAGCGGTTCTACAAGATCTTCGGCCCGCTGGGTTTTCCGGTCGAGCGGTCGTATGACACCCTTGCAATAGGTCGAAAGCCATCGGCCTGAAATCCGACACGGACGGTGCCTCCGCGTCGACCACGTCGTTGGCGGAAGTCCCCGCCCTGACGACCGGACCTTGCGGGTCACCTGACCGACCGATGCATGAATTTGCGGGGCGCCGCGCGAGTCAGAAAGACGCCCGGTAACCTGTCGGTTGCAGTTTCACCGACCTGTCGAGCGGCGGTCTGAGTTCGAAACCACCCGGTTCATGGCCGAACTGGAACAGCCGCACGATCCTGAAGGCATCGGGGCGTTCTTCGGAGAAACTCAATTCATTGGCGGAGATGAAGAACGGCGTCGTCCGGGTGCCGGTCGTCGTCTTCACTTCCAGCAGGCGTTCCCGCCCCTGCGGATCGAACGACCTGATGTCGTAGCCGGCACCATCACCGCGTTCCTGCGAAGTCCACTCGACCTTCCGGGCCAGGTCCGCACGGTCCATCAGTTCCAGTCGCGCACGCTCATCGTGGAAGATCTTTTCCTCTCCCTGCAGGCCGAGCGCCCGATTGCGCGCGTCACGGGCAGCGGGGTCGAACTTTCGAACCAGCCGGCGCATCTCCCGTGTTGTCTCCAAAGCGGCTGTCACGAGTGGCGGCGCCTGGTCCAGGTAGATGATCGAAGCTTCCTGCCATCCCGACACGGGCGGCACGGGTGGCGCGGCTTCCAGCGACAGGAAAGACGGCCGTGCGCCGAGGAATCTTTCGATCCCGGCCGGCAGCGCTGTCTTCTGGTAGTTCCTCGCCGGCTTGTAGCCCCATATCCACGGCAGGCTGATTTCCCTGAGGACCGCACTGATGTTCTGGTGCTTGAACTCGATGGAACCTTCGGATCGTTTCACGACCTGCTGCAAGGCGCGGCGATGCTCCGCCTTGCTGAAGCTCTCTCCCGCCAGTTCCTTGCGCAGCATGGCAAAATAGTCGGCGACGATCAGGTCGATCTCGCGATCGGTCCAGTCCTGACCTGCGGGCGACTGTTCGCTCATGCCGGCCGCTTGCTCCTACCCTTGCGCCTCGTCATCACCGCCGCCGACACGCTGCGCCAGGGCCGCCTCCATGAAGGCGTCGAGGCCGCCGTTCAGGACGTCCTGGGTATTGCCGGTTTCCTCGCCCGTACGCAGATCCTTCACCATCTGGTAGGGGTGCAGCACGTAGGACCGGATCTGGTGGCCCCAGCCGATGTCGCCCTTGGCGTCGTGCAGGGCCTGTTTCTCGGCCTCGCGGATCTGCAGTTCACGCTCGTAGAGACGTGCCTTCAGCATCGACATGGCCGCGGCGCGGTTCTTGTGCTGGCTGCGGTCGTTCTGGCACTGCACGACGATACCGGTCGGTTCATGCGTGATGCGCACCGCGGAATCGGTCCGGTTGACGTGCTGTCCACCGGCGCCGGACGCGCGGTAGGTATCGACGCGCAGATCCTTGTCCTCGATCTCGATGTCGATCTCGTCATCGATGGCGGGAAACGCGCCGACGGAGGCAAAGCTGGTGTGCCGACGGCTCTGCGAGTCGTAGGGGGCAATGCGGACAAGGCGATGCACGCCGCTTTCCGACTTCAGCCAGCCATAGGCATTGTGGCCCTGGATACGCACGGTGGCGGACTTGATCCCGGCCTCTTCACCGCCGGATTCCTCGATCCACTCGATCTTGTAGCCACGCTTTTCCGCCCAGCGCACGTACATGCGCAACAGCATCTCCGCCCAGTCCTGGCTTTCCGTGCCACCCGCACCGGCATGGACCTCCAGGTAGCTGTCATTGCTGTCGGCTTCGCCGGAAAGCAGGGCTTCCAGCGACAGGCGGTCTGCCTTTTCCTTCAGGCTGCGCAGGGTGGCTTCACCCTCCTCCACCGTCGCGGCGTCTCCCTCTTCCTCGCCCAGCATGATCAGTTCGCAGGAATCCTCCAGATCCTGTTCCATCGCACGCTGCTGCGTGATCGACTGGTCCAGGTTGGTACGTTCCTTCATCAACGCCTGGGCCTTGTCTGCGTCGTTCCACAGATCGGGATCCTCGGAGAGGGCGTTCAGTTCATCCAGACGGCGCAGGGACTGATCCCAGTCAAAGACGCCTCCTCAGCAGTTCCAGTGACTGCTTGATGTCGGCGACAAATTGTTCGGTTTCAGCGCGCATTTCGCTCACAACCCCTTGGAAGGTATCGGAAAATCAAGATCTGAGGCGGGAAGATACACGAAGCGGCGCGGCAGGGGAACCACCACCGTCCGGCAAGCCTCAGAAGCGGTCCATCAACCGGTACCAGAGCCGCCCCAGGGTGACCAGCGGGCGCCGCAGGTAGGGGCCACCGGGGAAATCCCTGTGCGGCACCCCGGACAGGGTCCGGAACCCGGCCTCGTCGCCCTGGATTGCTGCCGCGATCAGCTTGCCGGCAATGCCGGTGATCGCCACGCCCTGGCCGGAGAAGCCGTGCGCGTACCAGACCCGACGCCCGGCCCGACCGATGTCCGGCAGCCGGTTGCGGGTGATCGAGACCTTGCCGCCCCAGACCTGGCCCACCGGCGCATCGGCCAGTTCGGGATAGGTCTCGGCGATGCGCCGGCGCAGCAGACCCGCCGCAGCCGCCCCGTCGTCGCGGCCCAGGTAGCTGACGCCGCCGCCGAACAGCAGCCGGTTGTCCGCCGTGAAACGGAAGTAATCCAGCACCGCATTGTCATCGCAGACACATTCATTGCCGGGCAGCAGCCGGTCGCGGACCTCCGCCGGCAGCGGTTCCGTCGTCATCACCCAGGTGCCGACACCCAGCGCGCGCGGTTCGATGTTGGGCAACAGCCCGTCCAGGTAGGCATTGGCCGCCACAACGACGCGCTCGGCCCGGATGGTCCCCTGCGGCGTCACCACGACTCCCCGTTCCGGGTCGACGGAGAGGGCACTGACGTTCTCGTGCAACATGGCCCCGGCGGTGGCGGCTGCCCGGGCCAGCCCGAGGCAGTATTTCAGGCTGTGAATGTGACCCGCACCGGGGTCGAGCACCCCGCCGTGAAACCTTTCCGTGCCGGTCAGGGCAATGGCCTCGGCCCGGTCGAGCATGTGGACCCGGCCAAGGCCGAAGACATCGCGCAGGGCCGCGTGTTCGGCCACGGCGTGTTTCATGCGTCCCGGCCTGGTCGCGCCGAAGAAGAACCCGCGCGCCAGGTCGCAATCGATGCCGTGACGCACCACCCGGTCATCCACCAGCCGGATCGCGTCTTCCGACAACGCGAACAGCGCCTGCGCAGCCAGCGGGCCGAGTGGGAGGCGGCGTGGCAGGCGGTGGCCGATGTGACCCTGCCGGTTGCTGTCGATTTCAGCCCGGCTCTGTCGCTGGCATCGCAGGCCGGCAAGTCCGGCCCGCGCTCGCGGACGCGCACCCCGGAGATCTATGACCAGACGGCAATGATGGCCGTACATCGCTGGGGGGCGGCGCTGGAAAGCATGGCCGCGCGACTGGTCACCGAACATGCGAGCGACGATGAAATCGCCGCATTGCGTCGCTTGTTCGCGAACTACGATGGCGACCGGTTGAATGCCCGCATTGACGAATATTCCGAAACCAACATCCACTTTCATCAAGCCCCGTTCCGGCTTTCACCCTGCGACACGCTCGCCCCCCGGCCCGTGATCCGGTTTATCCCTATCCCCTTCAGCCTCATGGCCCCCACCCCCGAACACGAGCCCG
>CAJYBQ010000320.1 GCA_913064755.1 uncultured Alphaproteobacteria bacterium | reverse complement strand
GAGATCAGCCCGACGGGGACGCCGAGCTCCATGTGCAGTTCGCGGCCGTAGAAGTAGGCGACGGCGCTGAAGGAGCCCAGCACGTCCGGCGTGCAGGCCGTCCACGTGCCCTCGCAGTCCTCCTGCGGCGACGTCGAGTACGCGCGCTTCAGGTCGAACAGGCGCAGCTGCGGGTGGTTCGCCGCGGCCTTCACGTCCGTGTACAGCGGTCGGCAGGCGTCCATCGACCACTCCATCTTCGACTGCCTGGAGCAGATCCAGACCTCACCGAACAGCACGTCCTCGCAGGTCACCAGTATCCCGCCGCCGACGCTCAGCGCCAGGGGGCCGCCCGCGGGGCCGGTGCGGACCAGCGGCCGCCACGGCCCGTCGGCCCCCCCCCCGCCCGCGCGGCGCGGGAGTCCCGCCAGGCCCCCCCCCGGCCGCGGCGGCCCGCCCCGCGTTGGCGACCAGTTCCAGGACCTCGGCGGCGGCGGCGGGGATGTGGGTTCCCGGGCCGTAGATGCCGGAGACGCCCTGCTGCTTCAGCCAGTCATAGTCACCCGGCGGAATGACGCCGCCGCAGATGACCAGGATGTCCTCAGCGCCCTGGTCCTTCAGCGCCTGCATCAGGGCCGGAACCAGGGCCTTGTGACCGGCGGCCAGCGACGACACCCCAATGACATGCACGTCGTTCTCGACGGCATCCCGTGCCACTTCTTCCGGGGTCTGGAACAGGGGGCCGACATCAACGTCGAAGCCGATATCGGCAAAGGCCGTCGCGATCACCTTGGCACCGCGATCATGGCCGTCCTGGCCCATCTTCACCACCAGCATGCGCGGGCGACGCCCCTCCGCCGCGACGAAATCGTCGATATCCGACTGGATCCGGGCAAAGCCCTCGTCGCCCTCGTAGGCCTTGGCGTAGACACCGCTGACAGAGCGGATCTCGGCACGGTGACGACCGAAGACCTTCTCCATGGCGTCCGACATCTCGCCGACCGTGGCACGAGCACGGGCCGCATCCACGCAGAGCGCCAGCAGGTTGCCGTCCGCCGCGGCACCTTCCGTCAGGCGGGCCAGTGCCGCATCGCAAGCGGCCTGGTCGCGGGTTTCACGGATCTTCTTCAGCAGCGCCACCTGGCCATCGCGCACCATGGTGGTGTCGATATCCAGCACCTCCGGCGCGGTATCGCTGGACGGCTTGTACTTGTTGACGCCGACGATCACGTCCTCGCCACGGTCCACGCGGGCCTGGCGACGGGTGGCCGATTCCTCGATCATCAGCTTCGGCGTGCCCTCGGCCACGGCCTTGGTCATGCCGCCCTGTTCCTCGATCTGCTGGATGATGGCCCAGGCATCGTCCGCCAGCTTGGCCGTCAGCGCCTCGACATAATAGGAACCACCCAGCGGGTCGATCACCTTGGGGATGCCGGTTTCTTCCTGCAGCACGAGCTGCGTGTTGCGGGCGATACGGGCCGAGAACTCGGTCGGCAGGGCAATCGCCTCGTCCAGTGCATTGGTATGCAGGCTCTGCGTGCCGCCCATGACAGCGGCCATCGCCTCGACGGTCGTGCGGATGACGTTGTTGTAGGGATCCTGCTCCGTCAGGCTGACACCGGACGTCTGGCAATGGGTGCGCAGCATGGTGGAGCGCGCGTCCTTCGGATCGAACTGGCTGACGATACGATGCCAGAGCAGGCGCGCGGCCCGCAGCTTCGCCACTTCCATGAAGAAGTTCATGCCGATGCAGAAGAAGAAGCTGAGGCGCGGCGCGAAGCGGTCGATGTCCAGCCCGCTGTTCACTGCCGTGCGGACATATTCCAGCCCGTCCGCCAGGGTGAAGGCCAGTTCCTGCACCTGCGTCGCCCCGGCTTCCTGCATGTGATAGCCGGAGATGGAGATGGAGTTGAACTTGGGCATGTGGTTGGCGGTGTAGTCGATGATGTCGGCGACGATCCGCATCGACGGCTCGGGCGGGTAGATATAGGTGTTGCGGACCATGAACTCCTTCAGGATGTCGTTCTGAATGGTTCCGGACAGCTTCTCCGGCCCGACACCCTGTTCCTCGGCGGCCACGATGTAGCCGGCCAGGGTCGGCAGCACGGCACCGTTCATGGTCATGGAAACGGACACCTGGTCCAGCGGGATGTCGCGGAACAGGATCTTCATGTCCTCGACGGAATCGATCGCCACGCCGGCCTTGCCCACGTCGCCCATGACGCGCGGATGGTCACTGTCGTAACCGCGGTGCGTGGCAAGGTCGAAGGCCACGGACAGGCCCTGCTGCCCCGCGGCCAGGTTCCGGCGATAGAAGGCGTTGGATTCCTCGGCGGTGGAGAAACCGGCGTACTGGCGGATCGTCCATGGACGATTGGCATACATGGTCGCGCGCACGCCGCGCACGTAGGGGTCGAAGCCCGGCAGGCTGCCCAGGTGTTCGATCCCGGCAGTGTCCTCGGCCGTGTAGAGCGGCTTCACCGGAATGCCCTCCGGCGTCTGCCAGACAAGATCGTCCACTGACTTGCCGCGCAACTCCTTGGTCGCAGCCGCTTCCCAGTCGGCGATCGTCTTGTCCTTGCCGTGCGTCATGTCCGCTTCTCCATCATGTGGCCCGATGCGTTTTATATCGAACGGATTCTGTACATGCCAGACTGAGCCGCACCGCAGGCCGCCCGCGCATGCCAGCGGTGCAAATCGTGATACCTCGGCAGATTCGGCCCACCCGGCACAAATTGCACCAGCAGATTGCAAAAGTCGCAAAAGTTGCCCAGGCAACAAGAGAATGCAACTGAACCGCGTCTCGCGCCCAGCCGACATCGTAACCGAATTGCGTACACGGCAGAAAAATCAAATATTTTCAGTCTTTTATTGGACCTTTGAAGCAACTTTCAGTCTGCATTCCGCCCGTTCCCGGCGTGCCGGAGAGCCCGATTTCCGGAAACTGGTACGAAAGCTGCGAAGTGTTGGCCGGAACCCGACAACGCCGAACGACGGCACCTCCAGAGAAAGGAACACAGCCATGTATTACCTCCTGATTGCCGCTGCCGCTGGCCTGAGCATCCCCGCCGACGACGCACCGATCTCCAAGGTCGATGTCTCGGTTGCCCCCGATTCAACGCTGACGGCCTATGACACCCGCCGCATCCAGTACAAGGCCCGCAACTGGAGCGCCGAACTGAAGAGCGACGTCGAAGTCTACTTCGGCACCTTCGACAGCCTGGAAGCCTGCAAGGCGGTCCGCGCCGAGATCCGCACCGAGTTGAATGCAGAAGGCAAGGAAGAGGCAAAGCGTTCCGGGTGCTTCGAATCCAAGGAAGGCGCGGTGGCCAGCAACTGATTGCTGACACCCTGCCGACACCGGAATCCGGATGTGCATGCGGGCGGCCCTTCAGGGTCGCCCGCTCGCGTTTGTGGCCGGTTCTCCGGATGCTGCCGCCCGTTTGGTCGTCGGCCCGACAGAGGTTTCTAAGCCGCGCGCCTGCCAGTCCAGGCAAGCCGGGCAAGCCATAGCGCCGCGGTCCAGACGATCAGCGCGGTTGCCTGATGCAGCGCGCCCATCCAGACCGGCACCACCATGACCAGCGTCGCGATGCCCAGCAGCACCTGCAACCCGATGGCATGCAGCACGCCCATGGCCGCCGGTTTCACCCGACCGCCGATCCGGCGCCCCCGCAACATCACCCATGCAGCCACGACGATCAGCAGATAGGCTCCCATCCGGTGCATGAACTGGACGGTCAGATGATCGTCGAACATCGCACGCCATGCCGGTTGCGTGGCGAACAGGGCATCGGGCACCAGCGCACCATCGATCAGGGGCCAGGTATTGTAGATGTGCCCGGCATTGATGCCTGCCACGAACGCGCCGATGACGATCTGCAGCAGCACCAGCGCGGCCAGGATCGTGGCGGGGACACGCATCGCGGGAACGGCCATCCGATCCGTCCCCCCTTCCCGCACCCGCCAGGCCGTCAGCAGCAGCAGGGCGTAGATGACAAAGGCAAGGGTCAGGTGTGCCGCCAGCCGGTACTGGCTGACATCCGGGCGATCGACCAGGCCGCTCTGCACCATGAACCAGCCGAGCACGCCCTGCGATCCGCCCGCGATCAGCAGGAACAGGAACCACGGAATCTCCCGACGCCGGATCGCGCCGGTGAACATGAAGAACGCCATGGGCAGGAAGAACGCCAGCCCGATGATCCGTCCCAGCAACCGGTGCCCGTATTCCCAGGCGAAGATCATCTGGAAGTCGTCCAGGCTCATGCCCCGGTTGACCTTCTGATACTCCGGGAATGCCTTGTATTTCTCGAACTCGGCCTGCCAGGCGGCATCGCCGATCGGCGGCAGCCAACCGGTGACCGGTCGCCAGTCCGTCATCGACAGACCGGATTCGGTCAGGCGTGTGATGCCCCCCACGACGACCATGATGAAAACCAGCGCAGCGACCGAGAACAGCCAGGTGGCAACGGCGCGTCGGGAGGGGTCAGGCGTCTGAATTGCGTTCATGTTCCGGAAATAGGACAGGCCCGCGCCAGGCACGACGCGCCGATTGCCGCAGACATGACCTTCCAAGGATTAGCTTGCCCCGGGGGCATGTCCCATGCTGCGATTGATGCGCGAAATTTCAGGTGGGGAGGCCTGTTGCAATGAAACTCGGCACATTCTGCTACAACACAGCTTATTCGATCCGGCCTGACGCGCTTGCCGTGATGCTGGAGGAACGGGGATACGATTCGGTCTGGTTCCCGGAACACACCAATATTTCGACCTCCCGGCAATCCCCCTTCCCCGGCGCCGGTGAGCTTCCGCACCCCGATTAGCACATGATGCACCCGTGCGTTTGGAGCGGCGCGCCCGCCCCGGTTCCGAAGCAGCCCAAG
>CAJYBQ010000319.1 GCA_913064755.1 uncultured Alphaproteobacteria bacterium | reverse complement strand
CCGGCCGTCAAACCGCTGAAGCGCGGCGGCGGGCGCCGCTACTACCGCCCGGAAGACGTTGAGGCCCTCCGCCGTATCCGCAAGCTGCTCTACGCCGATGGCTTCACGATCCGGGGCGTGCAGAAGCTGTTGAAAACGCATGGCGGAAAGCCGCCTGCCGGCGGTGCGGCATCCGAAACGGAAGACGCCCCGACGACGACGGCGCCCGCGGCTCCCGAAACGACGCCGACGTCCGCGGCCACGACAGATCAGGGCATGTTGGACTTCGGCCTGTCGTCGGCGCAAATTGACCGGCTGCGCGAAGTTCTGGCGGAATTGAAGCGGATGCGCGCCGCCCTGGCGAACGCTGTGTAAGCCATTCCGTCGCACCTGAATCCTGCGCCGGATCTGGCAATTGACGGATCGGGCCGGCTTGACCATATTGCCGCCCCTTGGTCGCCGTTCGTCGGCGGCCACGGTCGGAGCGTAGCGCAGTCTGGTAGCGCATCACACTGGGGGTGTGGGGGTCGTAGGTTCAAATCCTGCCGCTCCGACCAAATTTTCTTGCACCGCGTCGATATCGTCGGCGAAGGTCCCGTCGGAATTGCAGGGCGCGTCCTGCTTTAAGCCCTGCGACTGGCGAATTGGCCGCCATCGCGATAACGGCCAAGATATTCCGGCGCCACCGCCGCCACGGCTGTTGCGCGGACGCCAAGGTCCGACAAAGTCAAAGCGCCGTCCGCCACCACATTGTCCGACTTCAGCAGAATCAGTTGATCCTGCGTCAGCGGCGGCGTGAACGGCAGCATTTCCATCAAGCCAGCCAGCGGCCGGAGCAGCGCGGACGGCGCCGGAGCCAACAAGCGCTTTCTGCCTGTCTCAGCCATGATGTATTCCAGGACTTCCTTGAAGGTCATCACCTGCGGCCCGCCAAGCTCGTAGGTCTTGCCGTCGGTCGCCCCTTCCCGGTCTTCCAATGCGACCATGGCCGCGTCGGCGACATCGCCCACATAGACCGGCTGGAATTTCGTCGTCCCGCCGTCGACCAGCGGCAAGCCGGTCGGATCGAAGATCCGCACCTCCGCCCCGAACCGCCGCAACACCCGCGCGGCCTCTTCCGTCAGCAGCCGTGAATAGGACCGTTCCCGCAACGAGCCATAGAGCATCAGCACGCGCGGCGGATGCGACGGCTCACCCGCGAGCGTCAGGCTGTCGGATTCGATGGGATGCAGTTGCGCAGCGTCGATGTTCGGCAGATCGTTCATGCGATGATGATCGCTTTCCCGGTTTCCAGTGCGCGGGTCACGCCCGAGGGCAGGTCAACACGCACATGACCTGCCCTCGGGTGATTCGGATTCGGTTGGGAACGCCTTAGCCCATCTCCGCCACGGCAGCGGCCAGGGCCAGCTGCTTCTTGGCCTGTTCCACGTGCAGGTTCTCGATCATGCGACCATCGACGGTGACGACGCCCTTGCCCTCGCGCTGGGCTTCCTCGAAACCCGCGACGATGCGGGAGGCCATTTCCAGCTGGGCCTCGGTGGGGGAGAAGACGTCGTTGCAGGGGCCGACCTGGGACGGGTGGATCAGGGTCTTGCCGTCGAAGCCCATTTCCAGGCCCTGCTGGCAGATGTCGCGGAACCCGGCTTCGTCCTTGATGTCATTGTAGACGCCGTCGAGGATCTGGATGCCGTAGGCGCGGGCGGCGAGCATGCAGATGCCCAGCGCGGTGACCATGGGCAGGCGCATCGGCGTGTGATGCGCGCCGGTGTCCTTGGCGATGTCATTGGTGCCCATGACCCAGACCGCCACGCGGTCCGACGCGGCCCCGATTTCCTTCGCGTTCAGGATGCCGATGGGGGTCTCCATCATGCACCAGAGCGCCATGCTGGCCGGGGCACCGGCCTTGTTCATCGCCGCGACCAGACCCTGCACGGTGGCGGCGTCATTGATCTTCGGCACCAGGATGGCGTCGGCACCGGATTTCGCGATGGCCGCCATGTCGTCCGCCCCCCAGGGGGTGTCCAGGCCGTTGATGCGGACGATCATTTCCCGCTTGCCATAGCCGCCCCCGGCCAGCGCATCGCATATCTGCTGCCGCGCCGTGGCCTTGGCATCCGGTGATACCGCGTCTTCGAGGTCCAGGATGATGGCGTCGGCGGCAATGGTCTTCGCCTTTTCCATCGCGCGGGTGTTGGAACCCGGCATGTAGAGTACGCTGCGGCGCGGACGAACGGATGCGGACATGTGGTATCTCTCCCTCTTGCCTTGCAAACAGGCAATTCAGTAACTGTCGCGCGACACTATAATTTGCCTGCGCATGGGTGCAACGAAAGGAACGGCATGGCGATACTTTCCCTGTCCAGCCAGGTGGCCATGGGACATGTGGGCAATTCGGCGACCGCCTTCGCGCTGCGTCGGCTGGGCCATGTCGTCTGGGACGTGCCAACCACCCTGTTGAGCTTTCACCCCGGCCACGGACGGCCGGAGGGCAAGGCGCTGGAATGCGGGTCGGTCGCGGCGATCATGCGATCCGTGGTCAACCGCACCCGCCCCGACATGATCTTTTCCGGCTACCTCGCCGACGCCACCAACGGCGAGATGCTGGCCCGGCAACTGGACCGCCTGCGGGAGGACGGACCCTGCCGCTATGTCCTGGACCCCGTCATCGGCGATACCCACACCGGGCGCTACGTGCCGCAGGACGTGGCGGTGACCATTCGCGACACCCTCATGCCGCGTGCCGATATCGTGCTGCCGAACCGGTTCGAACTCGGCGTGCTGGCCGGCATGCCGACCGAAACGGAACGCGAGGTGACGGAGGCGGCGCGCCACCTGTTGAGCATCGGCCCCAGGGCGGTCATCTGCACCTCCGCCCCCGGAACGGCAGGCCAGGCCCATGTGCTGGTGTTCCAGCAGGATTCCGGGCACCGGATCTCCATGGCGCAGATTCCGGACGCACCGCATGGCACCGGCGACCTGTTCGCGGGCGTCTTCATGGCGCGGATGCTGGACGGCATGCCCCTGCACCATGCCGCCGCCGTCGCCGCCGCCGCGGTGCACGCGGTGATCGGCTGGTCCCGGGCGCTGGGGGATGACGACCTGGCCCTGGTCGCGGCCCAGTCCTCCCTGCTCGAACCGCCGCTGGCGGCGGAGATCATCGACCTGCAGGCCCGGGCCGACGCCTGACATCCCGCCACCTGCCCCGGCATTCCAGTCCCGGGAAGGTTGACTGCTGTGTTCGGCAACGCCATCTCCCCATGGGCTGGCAAACGGCCGAACCGCCAGGAGGAAAGGCAACCGGACCATGAACATCGGAGACGCCGCGCGCGCGGCCGGGCTGCCCACCAAGACCGTGCGCTACTATGCCGAGATCGGGCTGGTGAAACCCGCCGCCCGCCGCGAAAACGGCTATCGCGACTACGGCATGCAGGAAGTGCAGCAACTGCGGTTCGTCCAGCGCACCCGCAGCTTCGGCTTCAGCATCGACACCTGCCGCGAACTGCTGGCGCTCTATGCCGACCACAACCGGGCGAGCGCCGACGTGAAGGCCATTGCCCTGGACCACCTGGCGCAGATCGAGACCAAGATGGCCGAACTGCAGTCGCTGCATGCCGAACTGACCAACCTGGCCAGCGCCTGCCAGGGCGACAAGCGCCCCGACTGCCCCATCCTGAAAGGCCTGGCCGTGGGCGAGACCGCATAGGTCGGCCTGCTGCCTGACGGCATCACCGGCCGGTTCAGCCGCTCGACCCCCCCGACGCCTTGGGATAACGTCGGCGCACAGATTCACCGGGGAGGGGGAATTCAGCATGACGACACGACAGGAACTGATCGTGACACCCGCGTTCGTCGAAGACGGCCTGAACGCAGGCACCATCCGGGTCATCGATTGCACGGTGATCTTCGAGATCAAGCCCGTCGGCGCATCGACCATCCACAGCGGCCGCGACAACTGGCTTGCCGGTCACATCCCCGGCGCCGCCTATCTGCACATGGTGGACGACCTGTCCGACCCGGACGGCGCCTATGCCTTCACCATCGCGCCGCAGCCGCAGATCGACCGGGTGCTTTCCGCCATCGGCATCCGCGCCGACGATACCGTGGTGCTCTACGGCGCCGGCACCGCGGTGGCGGTGATGCGTGCCTGGTGGGTGCTTTCGGTGTCCGGCCTCCGCGACGTGCGGATCATGGATGGTGGCTGGCAACGCTGGCTGGACGAGGGCCGACCGGTGGCCACCGGCGCGGAGAGTTTCTCCCCGTCCGCCTTTCGCGGCACCCGCGACACTGCCGCCATCGCGGACCGGGACGCGGTCAGCCGCGCCATCGCGGACGGCGACACGCTGCTGGTCAATGCCCTGCCGGAGGACCAGTTCACCGGCACCGGCGGCACCCACTACGGTCGCCCGGGCCGCATTCCGGCCAGCCTGTCGATACCCGCCGCCGACCTGGTGAACCCCGTGACCGGCGCGTTCGTTCCTGCCTCCGAGATGGCGCAGCGCCTGGCCCACATCGACCGCGACAAGCAGGTGATCACCTATTGCGGCGGTGGCATCGCGGCAGCGGCCACCCTGTTCGCCCTGCATGTGGCGGGACATGACAAGCTGGCGCTCTACGACAATTCCCTGCTGGAATGGTCGACCGACCCGGACCTGCCGATGGAAACGGGTGATGCCTGACGCAACAGTGACCCTGGAACCGGGTTCTGCGGACCGTCCTGTGTCAGCGACAGCCCCGGTTCCTCGGGATGCCGTTCGCGCGGATGGGTCCGGGGCAGGACCCCTGCTTCAGTGCCAGATCATCCACGGCACGTTGCTGGGCAAGCTGTTGGCGCCTCCGGGGCGTTACAGCGTCGCGCTGGTCTGCTTCTATCACACCCCCCCACACT
>CAJYBQ010000318.1 GCA_913064755.1 uncultured Alphaproteobacteria bacterium | reverse complement strand
CTCCAGGTTCTCCGACCGGCCCAGTTCCGCGCCATAGGCATCGACTTCCGCGCGCATGCCGTCGCCACCTTCGCGTGCCAGTGCCTCCACCAGGGCAGGATCGGCGCGGAAGAGGTTGTAGTCTTCCAGCAGCGGCGGCTGATTGAAGACCTCGTGGGTCGCCAGGTCGCTCCGGGGGTTCAGGTCAGCCATGGCAATTCCTCCCTTGTCGCGGCACGCATTCAGGCGTGATTATGCCCATCGGCAATGCCGAATGGCAATCTGGGGGAGGGACAACGCAATGGTCGATCAGGAACTCGCGGCGCGGATCGTGGCGGAGGTGGATCGCGGCTTCGATGCGCAGGTCGCCTTCACGCAGGACCTGGTGCGCTATCCTTCCCAGCGCGGGCAGGAGCATACGGCGCAGGATTTCCTGCATGATGCCTTTGCCGAGCGCGGCCTGAAGATGGACCGCTGGACCATCGACGTGGCGGATATCGAGAACCATCCCGGGTTTTCGCCGGTCAATGTCTCCTATGACAATGCCGTGAATGTCGTCGGCACCCACCGTCCGCGTGACGAGAAGGGCCGGTCGCTGATCCTGAACGGGCACGTGGACGTGGTACCGGTCGGGCCGCTGGACATGTGGACCACGCCCCCTTACGAGCCGCGCGTCGAGGGGGACTGGCTCTACGGGCGCGGATCCGGTGACATGAAGGCCGGGATCGCGGCCAATCTCTACGCGCTGGACGCCCTGAAACGGGCCGGGGTGCAACCTGCCGCGACCGTGTACATGCAGTCGGTGACGGAGGAGGAATGCACCGGCAACGGGGCACTCGCCTGCCTGACGCGCGGGTATCACGCCGACGCGGTGCTGATCACGGAACCGACGCATGACTGCCTGGTCCGTGCCAATGTCGGCGTCCTCTGGTTCCAGGTGGAGGTGCGGGGACGGCCTGCGCATGTCTATGAATCGACCGTCGGGTCCAGCGCCATCATCGCCGCCTACAGCCTGATCAACGCCCTGCAGGGGCTGGAGGCGGAGATGAACGCCGAGAAGGGCGAGCATCGCTATTTCGAGGAGCACGCGAAGCCGATCACGATCAATGTCGGCAAGATCGCCGGTGGCGACTGGGCGTCATCGGTTCCGGCCTGGTGCCGGTTCGACGTGCGCGCCGGCATCTATCCCGGCACATCGGTGGAGGAAGCCAAGCAGCGGGTCGAACAGGCCCTGCGCGGCGCCTGCATCGACGATCCGTTCCTGTCCAACCACCCGCCGAGCGTGACCTACAACGGCTTCACGGCGGAGGGCTACACGCTGGAGCCCGGCTCGGACGCGGAGGCCTGCCTGGCCGCGGCGCACCAGCGCGTGCACGACGTGGCGCTGACCGATGCGACCATGCCTGCCTACCTGGATGCCCGCGTGGCCGTGCTCTATGACGACACGCCCGCGCTTGTCTACGGACCGGTGTCGGAACATATCCATGGGTTCGATGAACGTGTCAGCCTGAGTTCGACGCTGGAAGTGACGCGCACCGTGGCCCTGTTCATGGCTGACTGGTGTGGCGTCGAAACGGTCCAGGCGGGCTGACCGAAAGCATTATTGGGGAGTTGAGTAGATGAAGGCAGCAGTGCTGACCACGCCGGGGATCGCCAATCTGACCGTTCAGGACATCGCCGAACCGGAGCCGGGGCCGGGGGAGGTCAAGGTCCGCATCCGTGCCAGTTCGCTGAACTATCGCGACCTGGTCACGGTCGAGGGCGGTTACGGCAAGAAGCAGAAGCAGGAAGGCCTGATCCCCCTGTCGGATGGCGCCGGCGAAGTGGTGTCAGTCGGCGCGGGCGTGACCGCGTTCGCGCCCGGCGACCGGGTGACCCCGATGTTCTTCACGGACTGGCAGGGCGGGGAGCCGAATGGCCCGGCCATGGCGCGGGCGCTGGGCGGGTCGGCGCAGGGCTGTGCCGCGGAGTTCGGTTGCTTCCCCGCGCACGGGCTGGTGCATACGCCGAAGTACCTGACGGATGCGGAGGCGGCGAGCACGGTCTGTGCCGGTCTCACCGCCTGGCAGGCCGTGGTGGAGCAGGGGCGCATCCGTCCCGGTGACTGGGTCCTGACCCAGGGCACCGGCGGCGTGTCGATCTTCGCGCTGCAGTTCGCCAAGGCCATGGGCGCGCGGGTCATCGCCACGACGTCTTCTGACGCGAAGGCGGCGCGGCTGCGGGAACTGGGTGCCGACCACGTGCTGAACTATCGCGACATCCCCGATTGGGGCAAGGCGGCCAAGAGCCTGACCGGCGGCGCCGGCGTGGACCTGGTGGTCGAAGTCGGTGGTGCAGGTACCCTGAACCAGTCGCTGCGGGCCATCCAGATCGGCGGCACCATCGCGATGATCGGAATCCTGGCCGGGCAGACCAGCGAGATCAACATGGGCTTCGTGCTGATGACCAACAGCCGGATCCAGGGCATCACCGTCGGCAGTCGGGAGATGCACCAGGCCATGTACCGGGCCATGGAGGCGCACGAGATCAGGCCGGTGATTTCCGACACCTTCCCGCTGGACGAGATCCGGGACGCCATGGCGTTCCAGCAGGCGGGCCGTCACTTCGGCAAGGTCGCGCTGACGATCTGACTCCGTGCGGGAGACGCCGTTGGCGTTTCCCGCTGCTCACCGTGTTCCCGGGCTGTGACCGCTCCGCCGGGACGGGCCGGGGATGTCGCCGAACGGTGCCGCGATCCGGAAAGAGAAAGGGCCACGCTCCCGCAGGAACGTGGCCCTTTGTCGTTCGTCCGATGAAGGCCGTGCGGTCGGGGGAACGGTATCCCCGACCACATGGCTTCGTCAGGTCAGTTCCAGCGACGGATCTCGAGCCGCGCGAGCTGGTCGCGATGCACCTCGTCCGGGCCGTCGGCCAGGCGCAGGGTCCGCTGGTGGGCGTACATGTTCGCGGTACCGAAGTCGGTGGTGACACCGCCGGCACCATGGGCCTGGATGGCCCAGTCGGTGATCTTGCAGGCCATGTTCGGGACGGAGACCTTGATGCCCGCGATTTCCTTGCGGGCTTCCTTGTTGCCGACCGTGTCCATCTTCCACGCGGTGTAGAGCACATGCAGGCGGCACTGATCGATCATGATCCGTGCGTCCGCGATCCGCTCCTTCCAGACCGACTGCTCGATGACCGGCTTGCCGAAGGCCACGCGGGACTTCAGGCGCTTGATGGTCAGTTCCAGCGCGCGTTCGGCGACACCGATGGAGCGCATGCAATGGTGGATACGTCCCGGGCCAAGCCGCCCCTGGGCGATCTCGAAGCCACGACCCTCACCCAGCAGGATATCGCTGACGGGAACGCGCACGTTCTCGAACAGGACCTCGCCATGGCCATGCGGTGCATCGTCGTAACCGAACACGGGCAGCATCCGCTTCACGGTCACGCCCTTGGCATCACGCGGCACCAGGATCATCGACTGCTGCTTGTGGCGGTCGGGATTGTCCGGGTCGGTCTTGCCCATCAGGATCAGGACCTTGCAGCGCGGGTCGCCGATTCCGGAGGTCCACCACTTGCGACCGTTGATGACGTATTCGTCGCCATCACGTTCGATGCGGCAGGCAATGTTGGTGGCGTCGGAGGATGCGACCTCGGGCTCCGTCATCGCGAAGGCGGAGCGGATCTTGCCGTCCAGCAGCGGCTTCAGCCACTTTTCCTGGTGTTCCTTCGTGCCGTAACGGGCCAGCACTTCCATGTTGCCGGTGTCGGGCGCGGAGCAGTTGAAGATTTCCGAGGCGTAACGCGAACGGCCCATGATCTCGCACAGCGGTGCGTAATCCAGGTTGGACATGGAGAAACCATAGGGATTCTCGGGCAGGAAAAGGTTCCACAGGCCCTGGGCCTTGGCGATTTCCTTCAGTTCCTCTGACTTCTGGATCGGCTGCCAGCGGTCACCTTCGGCGAGCTGATCATCCATCAGCTGTTCGTTCGGCATGATATGCTCGTCCATGAACGCCTGGATGCGTTCGGCGAGATCGCGCGACAGATCAGACTGTTCGAACATTGCGACCATTAGTTATCTCCCCCTTTTGCGAAGTTGCTTTCTTGCTCAAATCCTGCGCGGAGCATAAACGGCCTTCCGCGGCTTGTCACAGCCCCATCCGCCACGGCCGCTCCGCAAGGCCTGCATGGCTGCCGGTCGGACGTTCCGGTCCGAAGGCGCCGGGATTGTCATGCCCGTTGTGGCTGGGGCGTTCAAGTCTTCTTGCGGTGCCGCAGTTCCGAAACCAGCACGCCGGCGGCCATCAGGGCCAGGGCGACAAGGGAATAGATTCCCGGTGCTTCGCCGAAGAACAGGGCCGCCCAGCCGATCGCGGCAATGACGGCCAGGTAATTGAACTGGGCAAAGAAGGTCGGCCCGTAGCGCCGGACGATCTCGGCGAACAGGATGATGAAGACCCCGTTCACGGCGGCGGACCCGAGCGTCGGAGCCAGCAGGTCACCCTGGAACGGCAGGTAGGCCTGGTCGAACAACAGCATCAGCGGCAACAGGGACAGCGCGGCCCCCAGCAGGAACCCGGCCCCCATCACGACGGATGTCGTCTCCGGCGGGCGCAGCAGTGCCGCCGAGACATTGGCAATGGCCAGGAACACCGGCACGATCAGGGCCAGCAGGAACCAGGTCACGGCCCCTTCGCCCGGCATGGCGCTGTCGGGTGCCAGGACGACGGCGACACCGGCAAACCCTAGCAGGATACCGGCGATGCCGAAGACCGACATGCGATCGATGCGGAACAGGATGCTGGCCAGGTAGGTGCAGGTGGGCGAAAGCGCCAGCACCAGCGAGACGATCGCGGTCGGCAGATTGGGACCGACGAAGGTCAGCAGGGCCATGGGCAGGCCGAACC
>CAJYBQ010000317.1 GCA_913064755.1 uncultured Alphaproteobacteria bacterium | reverse complement strand
GACGATGATGCCCTGCTTCAGGGTGGCCATCATGGCCTCCGCCGATGCAGCCGTGGTCTGGACAGCCAGGGAGGCGGTCACGAGGCTGGTCGCCACGAAGCCGACGCCCAGCAGGTTTTTCAGCGAACGGATCATCGGGATCACCTCAAGGTGTTGATTGCGGCCATCATCTCGTCGGATGCGGTGATGACCTTGGAATTCATTTCATAGGCACGCTGCGCGGTGATCAGGTCCGTGATTTCCTGCACCGGGTTCACGTTGGAGGTTTCCAGGAAGCCCTGCTGGATCGAACCGAAACCGGCCTGGCCGGGGACGCCGGTCGTGGCCGCACCGGATGCCGGGCTTTCGAGGAACAGGTTGTCACCGATGGCTTCCAGGCCCGCGTCATTGAAGAACGTCACCAGTTCGAACTGGCCCAGGTTCTGGAACTCGGACTGCCCGGCAATCTTTGCCAGGACCTCGCCATTCGCGTTGATCGACAGGTCCTGCACGTTGTTGGGGACCGTGATACCCGGCGCGACGACAAAGCCGTCCTGGGTCACCAGCTGGCCATCCGCGCCGACCGAGAAGTTGCCTGACCGGGTGTAGGAGTCCTCGCCGGTGGGCAGGGTCACGCGGAAGAAGCCGCGACCGTTGATCGCCAGGTCCAGCGGGTTGTCGGTGATCGCGATGTCACCCTGTTCGGTGATGCGGTAGACCGAACCGGCCTTCACACCAACACCGATCTGCACACCGGAGGGCACGATGTTGCCGGCGTCGGATGAACTGGAACCGACGCGGCGGACGTTCTGGTAGAGCAGGTCCTGGAACGCCGCGCGCTGCCGCTTGAACCCCGTGGTGTTCATGTTGGCGATGTTGTTGGAGATGACCTCAACATTCAGCTGCTGGGCCAGCATGCCGGTGGAAGCGATGGAAAGACTGCGCATTGATCAATACTCCTCGGGAACTCTTCAGACGACCTGGCCGAGACGGCCAATCGCGTCCCGCTGTATGTCGTGGTCGGATTTGACCATCTGCTGCATGGCCTCGTAGGACCGCTGCACGGAGATCATCCGGGTCATTTCAGTGATGCTGTTGACGTTGCTGGATTCCAGCATCCCCTGCATGACCTGCGGGTCATCGATCTCGAACGGGGCCTGGTCGGTTTCGTAAAGGCCGCCCTCGGCCTTCTCCAGATCCTGCTGGTTGTCGAAGCCGACCACCTGCAGGCGGAAGGTCTCGCCGTCAGCCGCGGTGATCGTGCCATCGCGCGAGATGTCGATGGCGACGGTGGGGTCCTCGAATTCGATTTCCTTGCCTTCTTCGTCCAGGATCGGGTTGCCGTCCTGCGTGACAAGGCGGCCCTGATCATCCAGGCGGAGGTGACCGTTGCGGGTGTATTTCTCACCATCCGCCGTCTGCACGACCAGATAACCGAGGCCGGAGATCGCGACGTCCAGCGGGTTTGACGTGGTTTGCAGCGGGCCGTCGGCCAGGTCCATGGCGACGCCGAAGTCCTGCACGTAGGAAATCGTGTCGCCTTCCTTGGTGTCGACCAGGAACTCGCGGAACATGACCTGTTCGGCGCGGAAGCCGACGGTGTTCATGTTCGCGATGTTGTTGGCGACAATGTCCATCTGGCGGCTCAGGGCCACCTGACGGGAAAGTCCTACCAGAATTGCGTTCTCGATACCCATGGTGCTTCTCGAAAGCTCCTGAAACGGTTGCTGCCCAAGGTCAGTGCATTGCCCGTGCCAGAAATAACCATCTGAAAAACAACGATAAAAAATTTCGCACCCGGTCCGCTCGGCAAGAAGCGGGTGGTCGGGGCGGCAATTCCTGCCGGGATGGCCCCATCCCAACACTTTGTTAACCGAGACGGCATAGCCTCAGGGCCAGTTGAAACCACCTGTGGACGAGGTTCCCCGTCATGGCTGAAGAGAGTGAAGAGGCTGCCGTCGCCGACGTTGTCGACGCAGACGCTGATGCCGGTCAGCCGAAGAAGCGGAAACTGAGTGGCAAGGTGCTGGTGCTGTTCGTGGCACTGCCCGTGCTGGTCCTGTTCGGCGGCGGTGGCGCCGCGTTCATGCTGCTGGGCGGCGGCGGTGCCGGTGAGGCGCAGGCCGCAAGCTCGAGCCATGGCGAGGCGGAGGAATCCGGCCATGGCGAAGAGGCTGCATCCGATGATGGCGGCCACGGCGGTGGTGACGAGAGCGATGGCCACGGTGGCGCTGGCAGCAGCGTCGATTACGGCACGGTTACCTATGCCGGCAGCGACCTGATCTTCTACGAACTGCCCGACATGCTGGTGAACCTGAATTCCGACGGCCGCCAGCCGCGCTTCCTGAAGATCCGCGTCGCGCTCGAGTTCGGTGACAAGTCCATCGTCAAGCGGGTCGAGAAGGTGATGCCCCGCATCGTCGATCATTTCCAGGTCTACCTGCGCGAGCTGCGTCGCGAGGACCTGCAGGGTTCTGCCGGTGTCTACCGGCTGAAGGAAGAACTGATGATCCGCGTCAACCAGTCGGTGCGTCCGGCCCGGGTGCGCGACGTGCTGTTCAAGGAAATGCTGATCCAGTGACCCGGTCCTGCGACCGGTGCGATGGACGTGTGAAAACCAGAAAATGCAGAAGGCGTTTTTAGATGGCTGAAGAAGACAAGCCCAAGGAAGACGAGACCCCCGACGAGGCCCAGGAAGCCGGTGCCGGGGACGATGGTGACGATGATCTCGAAAGTTCGTTCGGTGCCAACAACCGCATCCTGAACCAGGACGAGATCGACAGCCTGCTCGGCTTCGACGCGGATGGTGACGAAGACGGCGAGAAGTCCGGCATCAAGGCGATCATCAACTCCGCGCTGGTCAATTACGAACGCCTGCCGATTCTGGAGGTCGTCTTCGACCGCCTGGTGCGCATGATGACCACCAGCCTGCGCAATTTCACGTCCGACAACGTGGAGGTGGCGCTGGACAACATCACCTCCGTCCGTTTCGGCGACTATCTGAACTCCATCCCGCTGCCGGCCATCCTGTCGGTGTTCCGGGCCGTGGAGTGGGACAACTATGGCCTGATCACCGTTGACTCCTCCCTGATCTATTCGATCGTCGACGTGCTGCTGGGTGGCCGTCGCGGTACCGCCGCCATGCGGATCGAGGGCCGGCCCTACACGACGATCGAGCGGAACCTGGTGGAGCGGATGGTGGCCGTCGTGCTGGCCGACATGTCCGCCGCCTTCGAGCCGCTGTCGCCGGTCGCGTTCAACTTCGACCGCGTCGAGACCAATCCGCGGTTCGCCACCATTGCCCGTCCGGCCAATGCCGCCATCGTCATCAAGCTGCGCATCGACATGGAAGATCGCGGCGGACGCCTGGACGTCTTGCTGCCCTACGCCACGCTGGAACCCATTCGTGAACTGCTGCTGCAGATGTTCATGGGTGAGAAGTTCGGTCGTGACTCGATCTGGGAAAACCATCTTGCAACCGAACTCTGGAAGACGGACGTCGACCTGGTTGCCGTGCTGGACGAACAGACCTTGCCCCTGTCGAAGGTGATGCGCATGAAGGTCGGTGACACCATGATGCTGAATGCCTCGCCCGACAGCGCTGTTCGCCTGAACTGCGGCGGCATCCCGATGGCCGCGGGGAACATGGGGCGGCGGGGGCAGAACATCTCCGTGAAGATCGACAAGGCCTATCGCCGGATGGGAGAGGGTTCATGAATTTCGACATGAGCGTGCTGCTGGATGTGCTCCTGGTGGTGCTGCTGACCGCCACGGTGGTCTACTGCTTCGTGCTCAACCGTCGTCTCGGCCAGCTGCGCAACGCGCAGGGTGACATGGCGGCCATGGTCCGTTCCTTCGATGAATCCACGGAGCGCGCGCGGTCCAGCATCGACGACCTGAAGCATACGGCCGGTGCCGTCGGCCTGGAACTGGAAGGGCGGATCAGCAAGGCCCGTGACATGCTTGACGAACTGCAGCTCGTCACCACTTCGGGCGAACGCGTGGCTGACCGCATCGAAAAGGGTGTCGACAACCGCAAGGCCGGCGCAGGCGCCGACGCGGCCCGGAAACCGGCACCGGAACCGAAGGCGGCCGACCCGTCGTCGCGCGCGCCGCGCGAAGGCCGTGGTGACGCGGAATCAAAACTTCTGAAAGCCCTGAGGCAGGTAAGGTAACTCCCATGCGTTTCCCCGGCATTCGGCTTCTGTCCGCGACCCTGGTCGCCGCGACCCTGGTCCTGTGTCTGAAGGTCACCTACCTGGTCGATATCGATGGTGGCTTTTCCCCTGTGATCAGCCTGCCGCAGGCGATTGCTGCCGATGATCCGGCGCCGACCAAGGATGTCAGGGTTGCCGCGGCCACGCCGGAGCAGAGTGCGCCGGACGCCGAGGCCGGAGAATCGCCCTATCCGCCGGACAGCCTTGCCAATCGGGACCCGTCCACCTTCTCGCCTGCCGAGATCGCCTTGCTGGAAAACCTGGCGCGCCGTCGCGACGAGATCGAATCCCGCGCCCGTGGCCTGGACGTGCGCGAGAACCTGCTGGAAGCGACCGAGAACCGGATCGACGAGAAGATCCAGACGCTGCAGTCGCTTGAACAGCGTATCGAGGCCTTCGTGGAGCGCCACGACGCGGCCGAGACCGAGCAGATGAAGCGCCTGGTGAAGGTCTATGAAAGCATGAAGCCGAAGGATGCCGCCCGCATCTTCGAGGATATCGACATGTAAGTTCTGCTGGAGGTTGCCAGCGGCATGAAGGAAAACAAGACCGCCGCCGTCATGGCCAACATGACGCCGCAGCGGGCGCAGGAACTGACCATCCATCTGGCGGATCGCAAGTCCATCGAGACCGTCATCGGTCATGATTGAACCTGCGTCCGACCGGCCCTGGAACA
>CAJYBQ010000316.1 GCA_913064755.1 uncultured Alphaproteobacteria bacterium | reverse complement strand
CAACAACCAGTCCAACCTGGCCGCAGATGTATCGGGTCAGACCCTCACGGTCTACGCCAGCGCCACCAACACCAACACCGGCCTGTTCAAGGCCGAGAACGGGGCCACGCTGACGCTCCAAAATTCCACCTTCGAGAATCAAACCGGGGGTTCCATTCAATCCGCCGCCAGCTCCAAAGTATTCATTTCCGGCCTCACGCTTAACAGCGGCCACCTCACCGGGACGGGCACCTTCCGCAATACCGCCGGGAGCGCCTACAGTAACCTGCGTATCGATTCGGGCACTACGCTCGATATCGACAACAATACTTCCGCCACACTGACCGGAACCCTTAACAACGGCGGCCAGATTCACCCCAATACCGCCGGCAACTTCACCAACCTTATTGCCGGTTCCGGCGGACTACCGCCTCACCGGGCGTGGAGACATTCACCTCAACACCGGACTCCACAACCGCATCCATGGACTGAACGGCACCACGACCCTCACCAATACCAACAATACCATTCGAGGCTCCGGTCAGCTTGGCGCAAACACCCTCGCGTTCACCAATCAGGGCACGGTCGAAGCCAATCTCAGCAACGCCACCCTCACCCTTGATCCCGCCGCTACCACCTTCATCAACACCGGCACCTTCCGCGCCGTGAACGGCGGCGTACTCGTGCTCAACTCCGGTTCGATCAACAATACCAGCGGCACCATCCAGGCCCAAACCGGATCCACCGCCCGACTCCCCGGACCCACCGCCGTGACCACCGGCCCCCCCCCAGACGGCCCCCCCGGCCCGCTGCAGTCCGGGCGCCGCCGCCACGGACCAGCAAGAAAGCTGGGGACGGGGAGGGGGGGCGATGCAGGCGGAGGCGGGTTCCGCTGGACGTGCGAGGCCTGTTTGGGCATAGTCCGGCGCAGGTTCAAAGGCTTATTCCTGCACGGAGCAGACCCGGTCATGGCACATATCGGAACGCGGTTCTTCACCTGGCGCGATGGCAAGCTGGTCGGCGAAGACCAGTTCGGCAATCGCTACTACGAGGACCGTCGTGGTTCGGGCCGCCGCTGGGTGGTCTACAAGGGCGTTGTCGAGGGCTCGAAGGTGCCTTCGCAGTGGAATGCCTGGCTGCACCCCACCACGGATGTCGTGCCCGCGACCGAGCCCGAGATGCGGGAATGGGAAAAGCCGCACCAGCCGAACCTGACGGGCACTCCCTATGCCTATCGCCCCGCCGGGCATGTCACGCGCGGTGCCAGGCGCGCCGCGGCAACCGGCGATTACGAGGCCTGGTCGCCGGAAGGCTGATCACGCAACCCAATCCAGAATTCAGGGGCAACAACGCGGATGTCCAACAACATCGTCGAAACCGTCATCGGAGCCGTGGTCATAGGCATCGCCGCCATGTTCCTGCTGTTCGCCTATCGCACCGCCGATATCGCGCCCAGCAGCGGCTATGAACTGATCGCCAAGTTCGACCGGGTGGATGGCGTCAACGTGGGCGCGGACGTTCGCCTCAGCGGCATCAAGATCGGCACCGTGATCTCGACGGAGCTGGAATCGCCCAGCTACCTGGCGCTGGTGCGGCTGAACATCGCCACCTCGGTGCAGATCCCGACGGATTCGTCGATTCGCGTGCTGGCCGATGGCCTGCTGGGTGACACGTTCCTGGCGATCGAACCGGGCGGGGACGAGGCGAACATGAACGCGGGTGACGTGTTCCGCTTTGCACAGGGCTCGGTCAATCTGATCGATCTCGTCGGACAGGCGATCTATTCCGGCGGTGGGAGCAAGTGACCGGTCCGTCCGAAGGTCGGAACGGGACAACACAGACGCAGGACTGGCAGGCCGACCGCTACCAGGTCAACGCCGGTTTCGTTGCGGTGCTCGGCACCCCCGTCCTGGAACTGCTGAACCCGCAACCGGGCGGGCGGGTGCTGGACCTGGGCTGCGGCGATGGCGTGCTGACCGAGAAACTGGTCGCCGCCGGATGCAGCGTCGTCGGCGTCGACGCCGGCCCCGACATGATTGCCGCCGCGCGGGCCAAGGGTCTGGATGCCCATGTCGTTGACGGTCACGCCCTGTCGTTCGACGGGGAGTTCGACGCGGTGTTTTCCAACGCGGCATTGCACTGGATGCAGCGCCCGCAAGAGGTCATTGCCGGTGTCCATCGCGCGTTGAAGCCCGGCGGCCGTTTTGTTGCCGAATTTGGCGGGCATGGAAATGTCGCGGCTATCCGGACAGCCATGATCGCGGTGCTGGGGCAGCGCGGGATCGATGGTGCGGAGTTCGACCCCTGGTACTTTCCGACACCGGGGGAATATTCCGGGCTGTTGGAGGCAGCCGGTTTCACCGTTCATTCCGTCGAACTGATTCCGCGACCGACACCGCTGCCAACCGACGTCGGTGGCTGGCTGGACACGTTTGCGGACAGTTTCTTCGCCGCCGTGCCGCCGACGGACCGTGCAGAGGTGAAGGGGCAGGTGATGGATCTGCTTCGCCCCGTGCTTTGTGACAGTGAGGGACAATGGACCGCCGATTACGTCCGTTTGCGCTTTTCAGCCTCGCGCTCTGCCTGAGCCTGCTTTCGGGGCTGACCGCCAGCCCGCCGGTGTCTGCACAGATCAGCGTCGACGGGCAGGGCGATGACGTGACCGCGGCACAGGCCGAGGACGCGACGGGCCGCATCGCGGTGCTGCGTGCGCTGGACAAGGTGACGGCCCGGACCGTCGACCTGGAAGTTCCGATCGATGAACCGGTGCGTTTCGGCACCCTGTCGGTCACGGTCCGCTATTGCCGGACCCGCCCACCGGAAGACCCCCCCGAGACCTTCGCGTTCCTCGAGATCGATGAGGCACTGGAAGACAGGGTCGGCACGCGGATATTCACGGGCTGGATGATCGCTTCCAGCCCGGCGCTGAATCCGCTGGAACACCCCGTCTACGCGATATGGGTCGTTGGCTGTCGCCACCCCGAACCCCCGGCACCGGATCCGGACGCGCCGGAATCCGATGCCGATGCCGAGACCGGTGAAACCGGCAAGGCCGACTAGCCGGTTCAGCCGCGCGCCTGCTTCTGCAGACCGCGCGCGATGACCACGTTCTGGATTTCCGTCGTGCCGTCCATGAACTGGCACATCTTGGCGCTGCTGAAATGGCGGGCAGCGACTTCGTCGATCTTGAAGCCGTTGGCGCCCATCACCTGCATGCAGTCCGTCAGCCGTGTCAGCGCCGCCCGCGTGGCGAACTTCTTGGCATGGGCGGCGGCCATGGATGCATTGCCGCCCTTGTCCCAGGTGTCGGCGGCGCTGTAGGTCAGCAACCGCATCGCCTCGATATCCGTCGCCACGTCGGCCAGCATCCACTGGATGCCCTGGAAGTCACCGACGGTCTGGCCGAAGGCGGGGCGCGTCGCGACATATTCAAGGCTGCGGGTCAGGGCGGCATTGACCATGCCCGTGCACATGGCGCCGACGAAGAAGCGCGCGCTGTCGATGCCCCCCATGGCGCCCTTGAAGGCCGCTTCCTGTTCCAGCAGCACGTCGTCGCGGGTCAGTCGCACGCCTTCGAAGCGGAAACCACCGGTCCCCAGCGCGTGGCCACCGGCCATGGCATAGGGACCGACACGATGGACGCCATCACGCTCTGCCTCGATGACGAAGCACATGATGCCCCGCCAGCCCTTCTCGGGGTCGGTCTGGGCATAGATGGACAGCACCCCGGCATGGGACGCGCTGGAAATCCAGGCCTTCTCCCCGTCCAGCACCCAGCCGTCGCCATCCGGCCGGGCCATGCAGGAAACGGCCTGCGCGTCGGAGCCCATGCCGGGTTCGGTCAGCAGGAACGCCCCGATCTTCCGGCACGCGATCAGGTCGGGCAGGAACTTCTGCTTCTGCTGCGCCGTGCCGTTCCGGGCCAGGCTGTTGGCGAAGTTGTTGTGGACCACCATGCTGAAGGTGAAGGGCATGCAGCCGCTGGCCAGTTCCTCGAAGATACGGCAGGCGCCGGTATGGGAAACGTCTTCGCCGCCGTCCTCCTTCGGTACCAGGACGCCGCCCAGGCCCGCCGCTGCCGCAGCCAGTTGCGTGTCGCGGGGATAGATGCGCTCATGCTCCCAGGTGCCCGCGTTCGGCGTGATCTCCGCGGCGGTGAATGCGCGCGCGATATCGACCAGTTCCTGCTCCCGCCCGGTCAGACTGACTTCGAACGACATGGCTACCCTCCCCAATGATCCAACATGTTTCCGACAGACTAGGGGGCCGCGACGCGCAAGGGAACGGCGTGGGACAGTTGGCCGCCATGTGCCCGAATGCCGTTTACCGCGTGGCGCGTGAGGTTCTAAGGTCTGCCCCGGATGAATTGAGGGAGTGCGGGCAGGATGACGCGATATCTGACGGAAACGCAGGTCGCAGACTACCAGCGCGACGGATACCTGTTTCCGTTGCGCGCCTTCGCGCCGGAGACCGCCGCCGCCTATCGCCACCGGCTGGAGAACTACGAGGCCGGTACCGGCGGCCCCATCAGGTCCAACATGCGCCACAAGGTGCATCTGCTGTTCACCTGGGCGTCGGAACTGGTCCGCCATCCCCGCATTCTCGATGCTGTCGAGGACGTGCTGGGGCCGGATATCCTCTGCTGGAGCACGAATTTCTTCATCAAGGAGGCTTCGGACCCGAGCTTCGTGTCCTGGCATCAGGATTCGACCTACTGGGGCCTGGAACCGCCGGACGTGGTCACTGCCTGGGTGGCGCTTTCCGACGCGCCCGTGGAATCCGGGGCGATGATGTTCAAGGCGGGCAGTCATCTGGGCGGGCAGATTGCCCATACCGATACCTTCGACCCCAACAACCTGCTGACCCGCGGGCAGCAGATTTCCGACGGGCTGGACCT
>CAJYBQ010000315.1 GCA_913064755.1 uncultured Alphaproteobacteria bacterium | reverse complement strand
CGACGGCGTGCCAGCCGGTGATCATTTCGCCCATCCAACACCCGACGGCGTGCCCGGGCTTGACCCGGGTACCCAGGGGGACGCTCAACCGCCGAAAAGGCTGGGCACGCGGATCAAGTCCGCGTGCGCCGTGGTGGGGGTGGTGGTGCGATGTTGGCAGCCGTTGTTCAGGTTGGCCCATCCCGCAAACAGACGGCGTGCCCGGGCTTGACCCGGGTACCCAGCGCGCCGCTCAACCGCCGAAAGGCTGGGCACGCGGATCAAGTCCGCGTGCGCCGTGTTGGTGGTGGCATGACCGACGCCAGGAACCACCTGACGCCGGGCCTGCCCCCGCACCTCGCCGGGGCAGCGTGGCCCGTGCTTACTGTGCCGCTGCCGCGCGGGTTTCCGGGTTGCGGAAGGCGTGCAGCAGGGCGGACTGCCTCGCCATGGCTTCCTCTACGCTCTTTTCCTTCACGTGGCCGTACCCGCGGATCTGTTCGGGTATGGCCGCGATCTGCACTGCGGTGACGTGATTGCCCTGGTCCAGTCCGGCCAGCACTTCCTCCATCACTGCCAGGTAGTCGGTGATCAGCTGCCGTTCCATCTTCCGCTCATCCGTGCGCCCGAAGATGTCGAGGCGGGTACCGCGCAGGCCCTTCATCTTCGCCAGCACGCCAAACACCTGCATCATCCAGGGACCGTATTCACGCTTGGTCAGTTCCCCGGTTTCCGGGTCACGGGCGGCGGCAATCGGCGGTGCCAGGTGGAACTTCACCTTGAAGTCGCCCTGGAACTGGCGATTGATCTTCGCCTTGAAGGCCGGGTCGGTATAGAGCCGCGCGACCTCGTATTCGTCCTTGTAGGCCATCAGCTTGTAGAGCGACCGGGCAACGGCCATCCCCAGGCCCTCACGCCCCTTGGCCCTTGCCTTCTCGGCCTCGATGGCCTTGTCCACGAACCGGCGATAGCGTTCCGCGTAGGCCGCGTTCTGATAGGCGGTCAGGCGGGTCACGCGGTCGGCGATGGTCTCTTCCAGGGTGGGTTCCCGACGGGTCGGGGTGGCCATGCGCGGCGCCGCGGCCTTTTCGACCGCGGCCATGTCGTGCGCGGCGAGACGGCCCCAGGCAAAGCTCTGGCGGTTCATGGCGACGGCGACATTGTTGATCGCGATCGCCTCGTCCAGCGCATCGAACGACAGCGGGATCAGCCCCTTCTGCCAGGCATAGCCCAGCAGGAACAGGTTGGCGGCGATGGAATCGCCCATGATCGCGGTCGCCAGGTTGGTGGCGGAGATGAACTCGGCATGGTCGTCACCCAGTGCCTCCACCAGCCGGTCCACGGTTTCCTTCTCGCCCAGGTCCATGTCGTTGTCGGTGACAAAGGCCGCCGTCGGCTGCAGGGCACTGTTCAGCACCGCGCGGGTAACGCCCTGTTCCATGGTGGAAATGGCATTTTGGCTGGCCGCCACGACCATGTCGCAGCCAAGCACCAGGTTGGACCCGCCGGCGGCGATGCGCACGGCGTAGAGGTCTTCCGGCTTCGGGGCCAGCCGCACGTGGCTCATCACCGCGCCGTTCTTCTGCGCCAGTCCGGTGAAGTCCAGCGCCGTGGCGCCCTTGCCTTCCAGGTGCGCCGCCATGCCGATCAGGGCACCGACGGTGATGACGCCCGTGCCACCGATACCGGTGATCAGGATGCCGTAGGGTTCCGTCAGGTCGGGGACCGTCGGCAGCGGCAGGTCGGCGAAGGGATCGGCATCCGCCCCGACGACCTTCAGACTGGTCTTCCGCCCCTTGCGCACGCCACCGCCTTCGATGGTGACGAAGCTGGGGCAGAAGCCCTTCAGGCAGGAGAAGTCCTTGTTGCAGTCGGACTGGTCGATCCGCCGCTTCCGACCCAGGTCGGTATCCAGCGGCTTCACCGAGACACAGTTGGACTGGACGGAGCAGTCGCCGCAGCCCTCGCATACTTCCTCGTTGATGAAGACGCGCTTCGCCGGGTCGGGGAAGGTACCGCGCTTGCGACGGCGGCGTTTCTCCGCGGCGCAGGTCTGGTCGTAGATCAGCACGGTCAGACCCGGCGTCACGCGCAGTTCCTTCTGCACCTTGTCCAGGTCATCGCGGTGATGAATGGTCACGCCCGGCGCCCAGTTCAGGCCGCTCGGGTACTTGTCCGGTTCATCGGTCACGACGACGACCCGCTTCGCGCCCTCGGCATAGACCTGCAGGGAGATGTCCCAGACCGTCAGGGTGCCGTCATGCGGCTGACCGCCGGTCATGGCCACGGCGTCGTTGTAGAGGATCTTGTAGGTGATGTTGACACCGGCAGCGGAGGCGGCGCGGATCGCCAGCAGGCCGGAGTGGTAATAGGTGCCATCGCCCAGGTTCTGGAAGATGTGCTCCTCTTCCGTGAACGGGGCCTGGCCCACCCAGGTCACGCCTTCCGCCCCCATGTGGGTCATGGTCTGGGTCCGGCGTTCCGGCATCCAGATCGCCATGCCATGGCAGCCGATGCCGGCACCGGCGCGGCTGCCGTCCGGCACCTTGGTGGAAGTATTGTGCGGGCAGCCGGAACAGAAGAACGGCGTCCGCTGGGTCTTCGGCGGCGGCGCGGCAAGGGCGGCTTCCTTGGCCTCGATCCGCGCCAGCCGCTGTTCCATTGCCGAATCCGTCAGATCGCGCTGCCGCAGCCGCTTGGCAATGGCGCTCGCCACCAGGGTGGGCGACAGTTCGCCGGTCATGGGCAGCAGGGTCTGGCCACGCTCGTCGGTCTTGCCGACAACGGACGGGCGGCGGTCGGCGGGGACGTGATAGAGCAGCTTCATCAGCTGGTCTTCGATCAGGCCGCGCTTTTCCTCGACCACGATGACTTCTTCCAGCCCCTCGGCAAAGCGCAGCGCGCCTTCCCGCTCCAGCGGCCAGGTCAGTGCCACCTTGTAGATGCGCACGCCCAGTTCGTTCAGGCGGTCTTCCGGCAGGCCGAGATCGGACAGCGCCTGCCGCAGGTCGAGGTAGCCCTTGCCCGTGGCCATGATGCCGATGCGGGCAGGACGGGTCGGTTCATGCACGATCCGGTCGAAATTGTTGGCGCGGGCGAAGGCGGCAACCGCGTCCATCTTCGGGCCCATCAGGCGCGCTTCCTGCACCATCGGTGCATCGCCGAGGCGGATGTTCAGCCCGCCCAGCGGCATCTCGAAATCCGTCGGGGTGACGATGTCCAGCCGGTTCGGGTCCACGTGCACCGAGGCACTGCTCTCCACGGTCTCCGAAATCGCCTTGAAGGCGGTCCAGGTACCGGAATAGCGCGACATGGCGAAACCCAGCATGCCCAGGTCCAGGTATTCCTGCACGCTCGCCGGGTTCAGCACCGGAATCATCGCGGCCTCGAACACCTGCTCCGACTGGTGCGGCAGGGTGGACGACTGGCAACCATGATCATCGCCCGCCAGCACCAGCACGCCGCCATTCTTCGACGAACCGGCGGAATTGCCATGCTTCAGCGCGTCGAGGGACCGGTCGACGCCCGGCCCCTTGCCGTACCAGATGCCGAAGACGCCATCGACCGTGGCGCGCGGGCACAGGTTGGTCTGCTGGCTGCCCCAGACGGCCGTGACGCCAAGGTCCTCGTTCAGGCTCGGCTGGAAATGGATGTTGTTCTCCGCCAGGTACTGCTTCGCCCCCCACAGCGCCGCGTCGTACTGGCCGAGCGGTGACCCGCGATAACCTGAGATGAAACCGCCGGTGTTCAGGCCATGGGCCTTGTCGCGCTGCCGCTGCATCATCGGCAGGCGGACCAGTGCCTGCACGCCGGTCAGATAGATACGGCCACTCTCGACCGTGTACTTGTCGTCCAGCGCGACCCTTGCCAGTTCAGCCATGACTGCACCCCTCCCCCATATCATCACCACGTTTCATTGCCCCGCATCATGACTGCGGAACTGTCGCAGGGGAAGTGCTGCCGGGAACACGGTCACCTTGCGTCGGCGGGCCATCATCCGCATCCTCGTCGGTGGGCCGGACGGATCAGGGGACGCTTGGATGTATTCGCATATCTTCATCGGCATCAACGACATCACCCGGGCCGTGGCCTTCTATCGCCCAATCGCCGACGCGCTGGGCCTGAAACAGCGGTTCCACGATCCGGAAAGGCATTGGGCGGCATGGTCCAAGGGCGACGGGTTCCGTCCCCTGCTGGTCATCGGACGCCCCTTTGACGGCAATCCCGCGACACCGGGGAACGGCCAGATGACCGCGTTCCAGGCCGGGACGAGGGCGATGGTGGACACATGCCATCGCCTGGCACTGGCGCATGGCGGCACGTCCGAGGGCGCGCCGGGCCTGCGCCCGCATTACCACCCCGACTATTACGGGGCCTATTTCCGCGACCCGGAGGGCAACAAGCTCTGCGTTGTCTGCGACGCACCGGAGTGAACGGCATGTCGAAAAATCCCCCGGCGCACGCCCGCGCCGTCATCGTCGGCGGCGGGGTCTCCGGCTGTTCCGTAGCGTATCATCTGGCGAAGCTTGGCTGGACCGACATCGTGCTGCTGGAACGCAAGCAGCTCACCAGCGGCACCACCTGGCACGCGGCCGGCCTGATCGGGCAATTGCGCGCCACCCGCAACATGACCCGGCTGGCGAAATATTCCGCTGATCTGTATGCCCGGCTGGAGGCAGAGACCGGAATTGCCACCGGCATGCGCCAGACAGGTTCGATCACCGTCGCCCTGACCGACCACAGGCGTGATGAGATTCATCGCCAGGCTACCCTTGCCCGCGCCTTCGATGTGGATGTGCAGGAAATCTCACCCGATGCGGTGAAGGCCATGTATCCGCACCTGAACATCGACGGTATTGTCGCCGGAGTTCATCTGCCCGGCGACTGCGAGTGCGACCCCAG
>CAJYBQ010000314.1 GCA_913064755.1 uncultured Alphaproteobacteria bacterium | reverse complement strand
AGCGGGCGCACGCGACGAGGACCAGCACGGCCCGCACGGGGAGAGCAACGCGCGCAGCCACGGGGAGTGGCTGGAACCGCCGGGCGGGCACGAACGGGAAAGACGCGGCATTCGCATATGCCACGGCCAGTCGGTCATGGAGATGGCCCGGTCGATCAAGAACGACGTCGAACTCTCCGCCATGCAGGAGGCCATTGCCGCCTGCGAGGAGGGCATGCGCCGGATGCGGGCGGTGCTGGAACCCGGCATCACGGAGAACGCGCTGTGGTCACGCCTGCACCAGGCCAATATCGAGTTCGGCGGTGAATGGATCGAGACCCGGCTGCTGAGTTCCGGCCCACGCACGAATCCCTGGTTCCAGGAATGCAGCAGCCGGGTGATCGAAGCCGGGGACATGGTGTCCTTCGATACCGACCTGGTCGGACCGAACGGCTATTGCGCCGACATCTCCAGGTCATGGATCTGCGGGGACGTGCGCCCCAGCGACGAACAACGCTGGCTCTACGCCACGGCCCACGCGCAGATCCAGGCAAACATCGCGCGGGTACGGCCCGGAATGACGTTCCGCGAGTTCAGCGCCGCCGGTTCCGGACTTCCCGCGGACTGCGTGCCCAACCGCTATTGCGTCGTCGCCCACGGCGTCGGCCTGTGCGACGAGTATCCGGCCATTGTCTATGATCAGGACTTCGAGACCGGCGGGTACGACGGCGTGATCGAGACCGGGATGACACTCTGCATCGAGAGCCTGATCGGCCGCGCGGGCGGGCGGGAAAGCGTGAAACTGGAGGAACAGGTTCTGGTGACCGAGACCGGTGCCCGGCGCCTGTCCACGTTCGAATACGAGGAAGACTGGCTCTGACAGCCGGCACCACGACCAGGGGGATATCGAGATGAAGTCGAATGTGAAGGTCGCCGTGATCGGTGGTGGCGTGGTCGGGTGCAGTGTCCTGTATCACCTGACCCGCGCGGGCTGGACCGACGTGGTGCTGGTCGAGCGCGCGGAACTGACCGCCGGTTCCACCTGGCACGCGGCGGGCGGGATGCACACGCTGAACGGCGACCCGAACGTGGCCAAGCTGCAGGCCTATACCATCGAACTCTACAAGGAGATCGAGGAGAAGTCGGGGCAGTCCTGCGGTGTGCACCTGACCGGCGGGGTGATGCTGGCCGATACCGAGGAACGGATGCAGTGGCTGAAGATGGCCCATGCGCGCGGTCGCTATCTCGGCATGGAATCCGAGCTGATCTCGGTGCGGGAAGCGAAGGAACTGTTCCCCCTGCTGGAGGAGAAGCATTTCGTCGGCGCCATGTATGACGCCGTGGAGGGGCACGTGGACCCGTCCGGCGTCACCCAGGCCTATGCCCGCTCCGCCCGCATGAACGGCGCCGAGATCTACCGCCACAACCGGGTGGTCGAGTTGAACCAGCGCCCCGACCTGACCTGGGATGTCGTGACGGAACAGGGCACCATCAATGCCGAGCACGTGGTCAATGCCGGTGGCCTCTGGGCGCGGGAGGTCGGGCGCATGGTCGGGCTGGAACTGCCCGTGCTGGCCATGGAGCACATGTACCTGCTGACCGAGGAAATGCCCGAGGTGGTGGCGTTCAACGAAGCCACCGGCAAGGAAATGATGCATGCCATCGACTTCGGCGGGGAAATCTATACCCGCCAGGAAGGCAAGGGCATGCTGATGGGCACCTACGAGAAGGCCTGCCGCCCCTGGAGCCCGAAGGCGACGCCCTGGGACTTCGGCCAGAACCTGCTGCCCCCCGACCTGGACCGGATCGCCCCGTCGCTGGAACTGGGCTTCGAGCATTTTCCCGCCTATGGCCGGGCCGGCATCAAGCAGATCATCAACGGCCCCTTCACCTTCGCACCGGACGGGAACCCGCTGGTCGGGCCGGTACAGGGCCTGCCGAACTACTGGTGCGCCTGCGCCGTGATGGCCGGGTTCAGCCAGGGCGGCGGTGTCGGGCTGGCACTTGCCAACTGGATGATCGACGGTGATCCGGGCTTTGACGTCTGGGGCATGGATGTCAGCCGCTTCGGCGACTACGCCAACATGGCCTATACCAATGCGCGGGTGCGGGAGAATTATTCCCGGCGTTTCTCCATCACCTTCCCCAACGAGGAACTGACCGCCGCGCGGCCCGCGCGCACGACCCCGCTGCATGAACCGTTCAAGGCGGAGAACGCGGTGTTCGGCGCATCCTACGGGCTGGAACACGCCCTCTGGTTCCAGGAAGCGGGCCTGGACCCGGTGGAGACCGTGACCTTCAAGCGGTCCAACGCCCATGCCCGGGTTGCGGCCGAATGCGCCGCCGTGCGCCGGAACGTCGGCCTGATCGAAGTGTCGAATTTCGCCAAGTACGAGGTCACCGGTCCGGGCGCCGATGTCTGGCTGAGCCGCATGCTGGCCAACCACCTGCCGCGCCAGGGCCGCATCGTGCTGTCGCCGATGCTGAATGCCGGCGGCGGCCTGATCGGTGACTTCACGGTGGCGAAGGCCGCGGACGACCGCTTCTATGTCTTCGGGTCCGGTGTCGCCGAGAACTACCACATGCGGTATTTCCAATCGCACCTGCCCGGTGACGGGCGGGTCAGCGTGCGACCGCTGGGCCTGGGCCTGACCGGCCTGTCCCTTGCCGGTCCCCGTGCCCGCGACGTGCTGGCGCAGGTGATGGATGCGGATGTCTCGGCCGAGACTTTCCGTTTCATGGACTTCCGCGAGATGGCCCTGGGCCTGGTCCCGGCCCAGGTCGGACGCATCACCTTCACCGGTGATCTGGGCTTCGAGATATGGGTGGCGAACGACTACCTGCTGACCCTCTACCGGATGCTGCGCGAGGCCGGGGCGGAACACGGGCTGACCCTGTTCGGCGGACGGGCGCTGAACGCGCTGCGGCTGGAGAAGAGTTTCGGTACCTGGGCGCGGGAGTTCCGTCCGATCTACGGCCCCTGGGCCGCCGGGCTCGACCGCTTCGTCGCGACGAAGAAGAACGACTTCATCGGACGCGACGCGGCATTGCGGGAACGCGATACCGGGCCGAAGCTGAAACTGGTCACGCTGAAGGTGGATGCGGACGACGCCGACGTGATCGGGGACGAGCCGATCTGGATCGACGGCAAGGTCCGGGGCTGGGTCACTTCAGGCGGCTTCGCGCATCATTCCGGGGCCTCGGTGGCACAGGGCTACGTGCCGGCGGCTTTCGCCGACGCGGTGGATGCGCCTTTCGAGGTGGAGATCATCGGCTCACGCCGGACGGCCGCACTCTGCATCGACCCGCTGTTCGATCCGGCAGGGGAACGCATGCGTGGCTGACCGCCAGGGGAGCACGATTGTCCCGCGCCATGCCCCGCATGTGGCCCTGACGCCACTTGTGACACAAATTGGCCACAAGCCCGCCACTGACGTGACATGCCATCGATCCGATATGTCAATCATGCCGGGCACAACAGCCCGTCAGCGCACCGCGGGAGCATATCCCGTTCCGGTGCGTTCAAATGGGACCACACCTTTTCAAGGAAGAAGGCACATCATGACGAGCATGACCACGAAACTGGCAAGCGGCGCAGTAGCTGCGGCCCTTACCCTCGGGCTGGGCATGTCGGGCGCCTACGCGGCGGCACATGCCGCAACACCCGCCATGTCCGTGCACAAGAATTTCTCCAGTGCGCTCGCCAGCCGCTATTCCTCCATGGCCGCCGAAGAACGCCTGGAGAATGACGAGGCCGACCATGCGCATTTCTCGGCGAAGGCCGCGATGGCCAACAAGGGCCTGGTCGTTGCACCGGATTCACCAACCAGCCGCCAGATCGAGGACGCATCGCACCGCGCGTTCGCAACCTCGGCCCATGCGCAGTTGCTGACCGCCCTGGGTGGCGATGCACCGTCGAAGCACCCGCTGGTGCTGGCCGACGCGCAGACCAGCTATGACTGCTACCTGCAGGAAGCCGAGGAAGGCTATCAGTTGCTGTACGTACAGCGATGCCGCACCACGTTCGAGACAGCGATGGCCACGATCAACAAGCCGACGCAGGTCGTGGCACCCAAGCCGGCCGTGACCGCCGCGGCGAAGCCGATCCAGAACATCAGCTTCACGGTCTACTTCGACTTTGACAGCGCTGCCCTGACGCAGGAAGCACAGCCGACGCTGCAGCAGGCGATTGCCGAGTTCAAGCGCAGGTCCAACGCACGCGTCGACATTGCCGGTCACGCGGACCGGGCCGGTTCCACCGAATACAACCGTGCCCTGTCGAAGCGTCGTGCAGATGCTGTCGCCAACGCCCTCTCGGGCAGCGGCGTGACAAGCAGCCGTATCAGCGAGGCCGCGCTGGGCGAACTGGTCACCGACGTACCGACCGAAGATGGCGTGCGTGAGCCGCTGAACCGTCGTGTCGTGATCGTCGTGTCGAGCGAGTAACCACCGACGCGATCACAAAATGTGACAAGGGAAGGGACATCCGGAGAAATCCGGGTGTCCTTTTTCCATTTTTGTGGCGAATGTTGCCATAAGGTCGCCGGAAACCCTGTTGTAACGCGGCCACTGGCTGGTATGTAATGTGCTATTATCAATGCATCAGTGCTGTATTTGCACACGGTGCAGTTCCTGTCTGAAGAATCTGGTCTCCGGCGACTGCGATGTGCAGCGCCGCGACCGCTCGAGGGATAGAAACGGAAAGGGGGCAAGGCATGAATGCATTGCTGAAACTGGGGGGAGTCGCAATGGCTGCCCTGATCCTGGCTGCGTGCGCATCTGATGCACCGTCAGATCCGAACGCCGGCAAGGTTGCGACCAAGTACCCGGCGCTGAATTCACAGCTGGCACCGCGCTACGCGGCACTGTCGGCCACCGAAGCAGAGTCCGGCGACACCGCCGATGCGGCCCA
>CAJYBQ010000313.1 GCA_913064755.1 uncultured Alphaproteobacteria bacterium | reverse complement strand
ATACGCCAACCAAGGCCGGCATCATCGGATTGACCAGCCTGACCGCGGTGGAATGGGGTGGTCGTGGTATCCGTTGTAATGCCTTCAGCCCGGGCATGATCTCAACCCCCGCGCATGTGGAGGCCTACAGCAACGAAGCGCTCATGGCGGCACGCGAGGCGAATTTCGACGGGTTGATCGGGCCGACGCATAATTATGGCGGCCTTTCCGATGGCAATCTGGCCAGCGCTCGCAATGAGGGGCTTGTCTCCTCGCCGCGTGAAGGCGTGCTTGAAGGCCTGACCAAGATGAAACGTCTCGCCGACGCCGGTCTGGTACAGGGGCTTTTGCCGCCGCATGAGCGTCCTTTCTTGCCATTGCTGCGCCGCGCCGGTTTTTCCGGCAGCGATGCGGGCGTTCTGGAGTCTGCCTGGAAGCAGGCGCCAGGCCTGGTCCGGAAGGCAAGTTCGGCGTCGCCGATGTGGTCGGCCAATGCCGCGACCGTATCGCCGTCGGCTGATACCGCGGATTCGCGCCTGCATTTCACGCCGGCCAATCTCCTGACCACATTGCACCGCTCCATCGGGGGGCGTCAGACCCAGCGCGGATTGTCCTGGGCGTTCGCGGACACGGGTCGGTTTGCGGTCCATGACCCCCTGCCCATGCAGGCCGATTTCGCCGATGAAGGCGCTGCCAATCATGTTCGCCTGTGCGCGGAGCAGGGCGGTGAGGGTGTCGAGATTTTTGTCTATGGCCGGGTTGCCGGCGAGACCTGGTCCGGCGCTTTCCCGGCGCGTCAGACACTGGAAGCCTGCCAGGCGGTGGCGCGCTCGCACGGGCTGGACCCGGCGCGGACCCTGTTCGTCGACGACAGCGCGCGCAATACCGCGTCCGCCGCGACGCTGGGCTATCACACCCATACCTTCACCGACCCCGCCGCACTGAAGGACTGCCTGCTGGCCCACGGTCTGCTATAAGGTGGATCGGGGCTTCGCGCCCTGCACCGGCCGACGGGCCGGACCAGCAAGCGATCCGGACGACCGGGTCATGACAAGAGTCGGCCAACGACTTTGCCGGGAGGGTACGTGCCATGCAGATGCCGAAGCCGGACGAGGCAACGATTGCCCGCCGCAGTGACCTGGTCGCCGCGTTCCGCGCGTTCCTGCCCGCAGCCAGTGTCGTGGCTGACGAGGCCACGCTGAAGGCTTTCGAGAGTGATGGCCTGACGGCCTATCGCCAGCCCCCGATGATCGCCGTCCTGCCGGAGACGACGGCAGAGGTCAGCCGCATCCTGAAGCTCTGCAAGGAATGGGGCGTGAAGGTGGTGCCGCGCGGGTCGGGCACGTCGCTGTCCGGCGGTGCCCTGCCGCTGGCGGACGGGGTGCTGCTGGGCCTGGGCAAGTTCAACCGGGTGCTGGACATCGATTACGACAACCGCACCGCCACCGTGCAGCCCGGCGTCACAAACCTGGCCATCACTCACGCGGTTGAGGGTGAAGGTTTCTACTACGCGCCCGATCCGTCCAGCCAGATCGCCTGTTCCATCGGCGGCAACGTGGCGGAGAACTCGGGCGGGGTGCACTGCCTGAAATACGGCCTCACCACCAACAACATCCTGGGCATCGAGATGGTCACGATCGACGGGGAGATCCTGCGCATCGGCGGCAAGCACCTGGATGCGGAGGGCTATGACCTGCTGGGCATCATGACCGGTTCGGAGGGGCTGCTGGGGGTCGTGACGGAAGTGACCGTCCGCATCCTGCGCAAGCCGGAAACGGTGCGCGCCCTGCTGGTCGGATTTCCCACCGTCGAACAGGGCGGTGACTGCGTCGGCCGCATCATCGCGGCGGGCATCATTCCCGCGGGCATGGAGATGATGGACAAGCCCGCCATCCACGCGGCGGAGGCATTCTGCCACGCGGGCTATCCGCTGGACGTTGAATCCATCCTGATCATCGAGCTCGACGGGCCCGAGGCAGAGGTCGATCACCTGACCGAGATCGTCAGCGGCATCTGCAACGACAGCGGCGCGGTCTCCCTGCGCGTCAGCGCGTCGGAAGAGGAGCGGATGCGGTTCTGGGCGGGCCGCAAGGCCGCGTTCCCGGCCATCGGGCGCATTTCACCGGATTACTACTGCATGGATGGCACCATCCCGCGTCGCCAGCTGCCGCTGGTGCTGCAGCGGATGGCCGAGATGGCGGAGAAATACGGCCTGGGAGTGGCCAACGTGTTCCATGCCGGTGACGGCAACCTGCATCCGCTGATCCTCTACGATGCCAATGCGCCCGGGGAACTGGAACGGGCGGAGGACTTCGGTTCGGATATCCTGAAGCTCTGTGTCGAGGTGGGCGGGGTGCTGACCGGCGAACATGGCGTCGGCGTCGAGAAGCGCGACCTGATGCCGGAGATGTTCACCGAGGTGGACCTGAACCAGCAGCAGCGGCTGAAATGTGCCTTTGATCCGGACGGCCTGCTGAATCCGGGCAAGGTCTTCCCGACCCTGCACCGCTGCGCCGAACTGGGCCGGATGCACATTCATCGCGGCCAGATGCCCTTCCCCGACCTGCCGCGTTTCTAGCGTGGTTCGTCATCGGATGGACTCGCACCCGCCCGCGTGCAGACACGAAAGCAGCAGAACATGACGGCACAGGACTTCAAGCCGACATCCGAAGAGCACCTGGCCGAGGTCGTGGCCTTCGCCGTGGCGGCGGAACAGCCGCTGGAACTAGTCGGGCGCGGGTCGAAGCGCGGCTTCGGTCGGGCAACCCAGGCGGCCGGTCAACTGGACCTGTCGGGCTTCGGTGGCATCAGCATGTATGAACCCGACGAACTGGTCATGACCGCCGGCCCGGCAACGCCGCTGGCGGAGATCGAGGCGGCGCTGGCGGCGGAGAACCAGGAACTGGCGTTCGAGCCGCCGCACATGGGCCACATGCAGGCCAACGCGGTCACGGATGGCAGCATCGGCGGTGTCTTTGCCTGCAACCTGGCCGGACCACGCCGGTTCAAGGCCGGGTCGGCGCGCGATCACCTGCTGGGATTCCGGGGCGTCTCCGGCCGGGGCGAGGCCTTCAAGTCCGGTGGCCGAGTGGTGAAGAACGTCACCGGCTATGATCTCTGCAAGCTGATGTGCGGCAGTTTCGGTACGCTGGCGGCGCTGACGGAAGTAACCTTCAAGGTACTGCCACGGGCAGAGAAGATCTGGACCGTGCTGGCGTTCGGCCTGACGGCGGAACAGGCGGTGCGGGCCATGGCCGATGCCGCGGGCTCGCCGCACGACGTGTCGGGGCTGTGCCACCTGCCGGAAGCGGTGGCGGCACGCAGCGCGGTCGATTTCGTGTCGGGCGCCGGGGCCAGCGTGACGGCGTTCCGGGTGGAAGGGCCAGGCCCGTCCGTCGAACATCGTGCCGCCGCCCTGCAGGCCACCCTGGCCCATGCACCGGGTCTCGAGGTGCTGCATACCCATCGCTCGCTCCGGCTCTGGCAGGAAGTACGGGACGTGGCCCCGCTGCTGGACGGCGCCGCCGCATCGGCAGACCCGCTCTGGCGCCTGTCCGTGGCCCCGATGGCGGGTGCGGCGACCCTGACCGATATCCTGCGCCAGCTGCCGGGGCAGGGCTTGCTGGACTGGGCCGGTGGCCAGGTCTGGCTGGCGCTGGATGCGGGTGCCGAAGACGGCGGTGTCGCGCCGATCCGTTCGGTGATGCCGGGCGGCCATGCCACCCTGATCCGTGGCGCGGCGGACCTGCGTGCGCGCATCCCGGTCTTCCAGCCGCAGCCCGCGCCGCTGGCCGCGCTGACGAAACGCATCAAGGACGGTTTTGATCCGAAGGGGATATTCAATCCCGGCCGCATGGTGGAGGGGGTCTGAACGATGCAGACGAGTTTCACCGAGGCGCAGCTGGCTGATCCCGGCATTGCCCGATCCAACGAGATCCTGCGCAATTGCGTGCATTGCGGCTTCTGCACCGCCACCTGCCCGACCTATGTCACCCTGGGTGACGAACGCGACAGCCCGCGTGGCCGTATCTGGATGATCCGGGAGATGCTGGAAAAGGGCGGCGCGCCGGAACCGGAGGTCGTGCATCACATCGACCGCTGCCTGTCCTGCCTGTCCTGCATGACCACCTGTCCGTCCGGCGTGCATTACATGCACCTGGTGGATCATGCCCGCGCCCATATCGAGGAACATCACGAACGCCCCCGCTCCGACCGGTTCCTGCGGGCGGTGCTGGCGGAGGTGCTGCCGCATCCCGGCCGCTTCCGGCTGGCGTTGATCGGGGCATGGCTGTCGCGCCCGCTTGCCGGTCTGCTCGGCGGGATGTTCGGTGGTCGCATGGGTGCGATGTTGCGGCTGGCCCCGGCCGACCTGCCCGGCCCGTCACCGATGGATCGCCCCCAGACCTTTCCGGCGGATCTGGCGACCGGACCGCGCAAGCGCCGTGTGGCGCTGATGTCCGGCTGTGCGCAGCAGGTGCTGAACCCGGCCATCAACGAGGCTTCGACCCGCCTGCTGACCCGTCTCGGCTGCGAGGTCGTGGTGGCCCGGGGCGCCGGGTGCTGCGGTGCCCTGACCCATCACATGGGGCACGAGGAATCCGCCTTCGCCTCCGCCCGGGGCAATGTCCGGGCCTGGATGCGGGAGGTTGCTGGCGAAGGCCTGGACGCCATCGTGATCAACGCGTCCGGTTGCGGCACCACGGTGAAGGATTACGGCTTCATGCTGCGCAACGACCCGGACTGGGCGGAATCTGCCAGAACGGTGTCGGACCTGACGGTCGATATCACCGAACTGCTCGCCGATCTCGGACTGCCGGAGGGGATCAGCCCGCCCGAAGACCTGAACGTCACCCATCATACCCCCCGTGCGCGTCCCCATGGCCCACCCCGGCCCGACCCGCCACACCCCCCCTTGC
>CAJYBQ010000312.1 GCA_913064755.1 uncultured Alphaproteobacteria bacterium | reverse complement strand
GGCGGTTGGGTGCCGGTGGGCGACGCCGGATGCACCGCCGTCGTCACAGGGCGCGCTGCCTGGCGGGCGTGAAATGGGGGAAGCGTTGAGGGCGCCGATGGGATAATAGGTTCCGGCGGTCGACCCGGTGCCGATGCGGAACAGGCGTACATCTTCGGCACGCGTGACTGAGGCGGAAATGAGCATCGTGCCCACCAGTAGTGCCGCCAAGGCGGTTGTGACCAGCCGTTCCCGCATGCTTCCCTTATACGCCGATCAGACAGGTCGGCAAGGGGAGGACGATCATGAAGGACGCCATACGGCTGAACGACAGCGAAAGTGCAGATGCAGGCAAGTCAACGGAACTGCGGCCCGACCTGGCCGAGGTGGTGGCGCTGCGTCGCGCCGCACTGGACGAGGCCCGGCCCGAAGCGGTTGCGAAGCGTCGCAGGACGGGGCACCGGACGGCACGGGAGAACATCGATGAATTCCTGGACGACGACTCGTTCCTGGAGATCGGACGCCTGACCAAGCCGAAACTGCCGCATATGACCGGACCGGCCGACGGCCTGGTCATGGGAACCGGCACCGTCGACGGCAAGGCGGTCGCGGTGATGTCCTATGACTACACGGTCTATGCAGGCACCCAGTCCAGCCACAACCACATGAAGCATGACCGCCTGTTCCAGCTTGCCATCAAGCATCGCTGGCCGCTGGTGACCTGGCTGGAAGGCGGCGGCGCGCGCCCGCATGACTCGATGACCGGGCGCGTCGGCACGACAACCACCTTCGTCGATTTCGCCCGCGCATCCGGCTGGATACCGCTGATCGGCATCTGCGCCGGACGGGCCTTCGCGGGCAATGCCAACCTGTGCGGCATGTGCGACATCCTGATTGCCACGCCGAAGGCAGCGATCGGCATGGCCGGCCCGCCGCTCGTCAAGGCGGCACTTGGCAAGGATTTCACGCCGGAGGAAATCTGTCCGCCGGACGTTCACATGGCGCAGGGTGTCATCGACGTGATGGTCGCCGACGAGGCGGAGGCCGGTCGGGTCGCCACGCAGTATCTCGGCTATTTCCAGGGGCCACGTGCCCCCGGGGAGGCACCTGACACGAAGCGGCTGCGCGATCTGGTGCCGGAGAACCCGCGCCGGGCCTATGACGTGCGCAAGGTGATCGAAGGCATCGCGGATGTCGGGTCGGTGCTGGAACTGAAGCCGAAGTTCGGGCGCGCCATTGTCACCAGCATGATCCACATCGAAGGCCATCCGGTCGGCGTTCTGGCCAATCAGCCGATGTACATGGCCGGTGCCATCGACAGCCCGGCATCGGAGAAGGCGGCGCGGTTCATCCAGCTCTGTGATGCCTTCGACATTCCCATGGTGATGCTGTGCGACACCCCCGGCCTGATGGTGGGACCGGATGTCGAGAAGACCGGCCTGGTCCGTCGCTCCGCCCGGGTCCTGCTGGCGCTGGCGAATGCGACGACGCCGTTCATGACCGTCGTGCTGCGCAAGGCCTATGGCCTGGGGTACTACGTCATGGGTTCGGAGCCGCTGGAACCGTCGCTGCTGCTGGCCTGGCCGACCGCCGAGTTCGGCGGCATGGGGATCGAGGGCGCGGTCAACATCATCCACAAGCCCGAACTGGACGCCGCGCCGGATGCGGAGACCCACGACCGCCTGCACGCGGAAAAGGTCGCGGAACTGAAGAAGAGCAACACGGCGCTGGAAGTCGCGGGACGGTTCGAATTCGACGACGTGATCGACCCGGCAGACACCCGCTGGTACCTGGCGGAGACACTGAAACGCATGCCGCGCCCTGCACCGCGTGACCGCAAGAAGCATCCCGTGGACGCGATGTAGGACGGCAGGGTGGTCGACCGACAGGGAAACCACATTGGCCAGGCAACAAGGAAGGCATCATCGCCATGAAGGATCAGGCGATGATGCCGCGGGCTTGATGCCGGAACCCGTCGGGACGCGTGCCCCGGAGGCGAAACCTCAGTCGGACTTGCCGAAGACGGAATCGACGGTCGGTTCGCTTTCCTTGGGTTCTTCCTTCGGCTTGCCGATACCCAGGGCAGCGGACGCGATGGCTGCCTCGGCGGAAAGCCGACCGGCCGCGCTGGGTGTGCTTTGTTCGATTTCCGGTGCCGGGATCAGGTCGGGCTTTTCGGCGACCATCTTGCGACGGCGGTCGGCCGCTTCCGCCACCAGTGCCGCCAGTTCGGTCTGGGTGCAGATGCCCAGGCTGACCGGTTCGGTCGGCTTGATGTTGGTCATGTTCCAGTGCGTGCGCTCGCGGATCTTGTTGATCGTGTCCTTCGTCGTGCCGAGCAGGCGACGGATCTGGGCATCGGTCAGTTCCGGATGATGGCGCAGGATCCAGGCGATGGCCGCAGGGCGGTCCTGACGTTTGGAAACGGGGGTATAGCGCGCGCCCTTCTTCTGCCGCTGGATCGGGATCGCCGATTCCTTCAGCACGAGGTTCGCGTCCGGGTCCTTGACGCAGCGTTCGATCTCGGCCCGGGTCAACTGGCTGTTGGCGATGGGATCCAGACCAACGATGTTCTGGTCGACTTCACCATCGGCCATGCCCTGGATCGCCAGCGGATGCAGCCCGCAGAACTCGGCGATCTGGCGGAATGAAAGCGTCGTGTTGTCGATCAGCCATACGGCGGTGGCCTTCGGCATCAGAGGTAATGCCACTGTTCTCTCCCGTTCAGACTGTCAGGGGTACCGCACCTGCGTCGGGCACAAGGCCGCGCGCATATCAGCGGTGTTCAACTTCATCTGGTTCGCATAAACGTTTCGCGCACAGGATTCAAGTCGCGCGCAGGAATTCCCGCGCGCGATCCCGAAGACGTCGACCGCCGATTCAGATGCAAGCGGTCACGCCACCTGCAGCATGATCTTGCCGACATGGGTGCTGGCATCCATCAGCGCATGCGCATCCGACGCCTTTTCCAGCGGGAAGATACTGTCGATGACGGGCAGGGCACGGCCATCCGCCAGCATCGGCAGGACGTGATCTTCCAGTGCCTTCGCGATCAGCGCCTTGTCGGCGACAGGCCGGGGACGCAGCGTCGACCCGGAAATGTGCAGCCGCTTCTGCATCACCTGCAGCAGGTTGAGTTCGACCTTCGGCCCCTGCTGCACGGCGATCTGCACCAGCCGCCCCTCGACCGTCAGGGACTTGATGTTGCGGGCGAAGTAATCGGCCCCGCCCACCATGTCGATGACCAGGTTGACCCCCTGGCCGCCGGTTGCCTCGGCGATGACTTCCGCGAAATCCTCCTCGCGGTAATTGATCGCCCGTTCGGCCCCGAGACTCTCGCAGGCCGCGCACTTGTCGGCAGAACCGGCGGTCACGAACACCCGGGCGCCGAACGCCTTGGCAAGCTGGATGGCCGTCGTCCCGATGCCGCTGGACCCGCCGTGGATCAGAACGCTCTCGCCACCCTGCAACCGCCCGCGCTCGAACATGTTGGTCCAGACCGTGAAGTAGGTTTCCGGCACGGCAGCGGCATGCAGCATTTCCAGCGAGGCCGGGACCGGAAGGCACTGACCCTCCGGCGCGACGCAATATTCGGCATAGCCGCCGCCGGCGACCAGCGCCATGACACGATCCCCCACCGCGTACTGATGCACGCCGGCGCCCTTTGCCGCCACGATGCCCGCCACTTCCAGACCCGGATAATCGGGCGCGCCCGGCGGCGGCGGATACCCGCCGGTCCGCTGCATCACGTCGGGGCGGTTGACCCCCGCGAAAGCGACCTTGATCAGGACGTCGTCATGGCCGGGCGCAGGCACGGGACGCCGGGCGGGTTTCAGCACTTCGGGGCCACCGAAGCCGTCTAGTCCGATGACCGTCATCTCTCTCGGCAGTGAATCGCTCATTTCCTGTCCCCCTGATCTGTCTGTCGCCGCCAACTCGTCATGCGGTGTTGCGGTTTCTGCATCTGACCTATGCTGCCCGCTGCATTCAGACAAGGCAGCAGTCAGCGGCCGATGGTCAACAGGAGGTCAGCATGGACGATGAAGAACGGGCGCGTGAGAAATACTTCGAGTCACGGGACCTTGATGACGTCTCGATCGACGAGCTGGAGGAACGCATCGCCGAACTGGAAGCGGAGATCGTGACCCTGCGGAGTGCCATCGAAAGCAAGCGCAATGTCCTCAGCGCGGCGGATGCCCTGTTCAGCAGGTAATCGCACAAGCCGGGAGAATCTGCCTCGCCTGTTAAGACATCATTAGCACTTGCCCTTTAATGTGAGGCATTAGAGATGAAGCAAGTCCTCTCTGGAACTCCCTGTCGAACTCAGGCCGCCCCTGCCCTCCTCCCCGTGGGCGGCCTTCCTCTTCCCCGCACCGTTGTCGACATAACCATGTTGCTGCACCGCAGCAACATTTTTGTGTTTTCCGACTAATGCACTTGCTTGACTCCTTTCCCCAACATTGGCCTAATTCGCTCGCGGAGCCGAGTTGACAGGGACAGGCGCGTAATAACGAAGCGCAAACGCTTCGAGGGAGACGATTGGTATTCTCGAGAAAGCCGCGACCGGAAACGGGCGCGGTTTTTTCTTTGCGCGCCCAATCTAATGTGAGCTTGTAGATTTTCCAACCCTGAATTCCCCATGCGGCTAAACCAACACGCTCGTGATTAAGCTGCGAAGTAATTAAAGGCCAGCCTTTATTCTCTTCACCAATAATCATATCGGCGGGTACGCGCACATCGGTGTAATACGAAACGTTAGTCCGCACACTACCCCAGGTATGGACAGGTCCATAGGAAAAGCCGGGATCTTTGGTATCCACCAATAATACTGAAATACCCTTATGTTTCTTGGCATCTGGATCAGTTCTAGCCGCTAGAAAAACATAATCAACCCCGTCGGCCGCACTTGTTTAGAACTTATTACCCTTAA
>CAJYBQ010000311.1 GCA_913064755.1 uncultured Alphaproteobacteria bacterium | reverse complement strand
ATAAACGGCACGGTTCAGAAATTCACCTACAAGGAACTGCTGAACCGCGTCGCCCACTTTGCCGGCGCGCTGCAGGCACGGGGTGTGGACAAGGGCGACCGGGTCATCATCTACATGCCGATGATCCCGGAAGCCGCGATCGCCATGCTGGCCTGCGCCCGCATCGGGGCGGTGCATTCCGTGGTGTTCGGCGGTTTTGCCCCCAACGAACTGGCGACACGCATCGACGATTGCGCACCGAAGCTGATCGTCACCGCCAGTTGCGGCCTGGAACCGGGGCGGGTGATCGAATACATGCCGCTGGTGCATGCCGCCATCGATCTGTCGGACCACAAGCCCGACGGCTGCATCATCTTCCCGCGCGAGCAGGTTCCGGACGTCGATCTGCGGGATGGCGATGCCCTGTGGGCGGATGCGCTGCTGGGCGCAAGCCCGGTGGACTGCGTGTCCGTGAAGGCGACGGACCCGCTCTACATTCTCTACACCTCCGGCACCACCGGTCAGCCGAAGGGCGTGATCCGCGACAACGGCGGCCATGCCGTGGCGCTGAAGTGGTCCATGAAGAACCTCTATGACGCCAACCCGGGAGAGACTTTCTGGGCGGCGTCCGACGTGGGCTGGGTCGTGGGTCATTCCTACATCGTCTATGCCCCGCTGCTGCATGGCGCGACCACGATCCTGTTCGAGGGCAAGCCCGTGGGCACCCCCGATCCGGGCACGTTCTGGCGGGTCATCGCCGACCATGACGTCCGCGTCATGTTCACCGCCCCCACCGCGTTCCGTGCCATCAAGCAGCAGGACCCGGACGGCACGTTCATCGGCAAGTACGACCTGTCGAAATTCCGCATCCTCTTCCTGGCCGGCGAACGCGCCGATTCAGACACCATCCAGTGGGCCGAGAACCAGTTGAAGGTGCCCGTCATCGACCATTGGTGGCAGACCGAGACCGGCTGGCCCATGGCGATGAACCCGATGGGGATCGAACCCCTGCCGGTGAAATACGGCAGCCCGACCCGCCCGGTGCCGGGCTATGACATCCATGCCCTGGACGAAGGCGGGCACCCGGTGCCTGCCGGTCAGATGGGCGCGATCGTGGTGAAGCTGCCGCTGCCGCCGAGTTCGCTGCCGACCCTGTGGAACGCGGACGACCGGTTCAAGTCCGCCTACCTGGAAGCCTTCCCCGGTTATTACAACACCGGCGACGCCGGCATGATCGACGAAGACGGTTACGTCTACATCCTGTCCCGCACCGATGACGTCATCAACGTCGCGGGCCATCGCCTGTCCACCGGCGCGATGGAGGAAGTGCTGTCGCAGCACCCGGATGTCGCCGAATGCGCCGTCTTCGGGATCGAGGACGCGTTGAAGGGCCAGTTGCCGCTGGGCGTCGTGGTTCTGAAGGCGGGTGCCGCGCGCACTGTCGAGGAAATCGAAAAGGACTGCATCGCGATGGTGCGCCAGCAGATCGGCGCGGTTGCGGCGTTCAAGCTGATCACCGCCGTGAAGCGGCTGCCCAAGACCCGTTCGGGCAAGGTGTTGCGGGCCACGATGCAGAAGATCGCCGACGGGGTGGAGTTCAAGGCTCCGGCCACCATCGACGATCCTGCAATCCTGGACGAAATCCGCGAGTCACTCGCCACGCTGGGCTATCCGAAGGGCTGACGCGAGACCCCTCGCCCGGCGACCTGCCCCCCCCCGACGACGCATCCGGACACGGTCCGGGCCGTCGGTCAGGGAGATGGCCCGGTGATGTCGTCAGACCATCGAGCGATCAGGGGAAACGCCGCATTCCGGACCGGGAGGGAACGGTCGGAACGCGGCGCGGATTCCCGTGGATCAGCTTCAGCCCTTGCGGGGCTCTTCGCCACGGCGTTCCTCGTGGTCACCATGACGCTTTTCATGATCACCGTGGTGGCCGCCACGACGGTGGTGAGTCAGGCGTTCCAGCGTGGCCTTCTGGTCTTCATCCAGCACCGCGTAGAGCGGATCGAAGGACGTGCGGATCTGCTTCAGCGCACCCAGCGCCTTCTCCATGATGCCTTCCATCTCGGCCAGGCGCTCCGGCGCATTGCCACCGCGCAGGACGTCCATGCTGTCACAGGCGGACAGCAGTTCCTTGCCACCGTCACGGACCGATGCGGCGAAGGTATCCCAGGTGGCCTGCTGGTCATCGCGGATGCCCAGGCGGATATCGGCAAACGTGATCACGTCTTCCAGCCGTTCGGTGCCGTTTTCGCAGACGTAATGCATGCCGTGATGCTGGCCACCCATCTTGACGTGATGGCGGAAGCCGTCGCTGGACTGGGCATGCAGCACGGCGGCACCGCCGGTAATGCCAAGGGCGGCAACGACGCTCATCAGGGTGATCTTGAGACGACGGTTCATGTTCGTTCTCCTGTTTCGGGCCATGCGACTGGCCGGTTCGTTTTCGGACCGGTGATGCGTTCGCCTGTTGTCTGCGTCCGTCATCCCGGTGCCTCCTGAACATGGGGCAACGGTTTCGGCGCTTCGACCCGCCAGGTGAAACGTTCGGTAACGGCGCGTAACCGTCGCCGGGGTGGTTACAAGCGGTTACGAAATGCTCTCCGATCACCCGGCTTCGTGCATATATTCAGGATCAGCCGGATACAGATATCGAGAGCGCGCCATGCAGCGGACACCACACCTGCTCATCATTGACGACGACCGGGAAATCCGCGACCTGCTCGCGCGGTTCCTGGTGCGCCATGAACTGCGCGTGGACACGGCCCGCGATGGCCGGGAGATGGATCAGAAACTCGGCAGCGGGCGCTTTGACCTGCTGGTGCTCGACCTGATGATGCCGGGGGAGGATGGCCTCGCCATCTGCCGTCGCCTGCGCGGCAGTGGCGTCAAGACCCCCATCATCATGCTCACCGCCCTGGGAGAGGAAGCCGACCGTATCGTGGGCCTGGAGGTCGGCGCCGACGACTACCTGCCGAAACCCTTCAATCCGCGCGAGCTGCTGGCACGCATACGGGCTGTGCTGCGCCGCACGGCGGACACGGCAGGCACCGATGGCAGCGCAAGCACTCGCCCGCGCATCCTCACGTTCGAAGGCTGGCAGATCGACCTTGCCGCGCGCGAACTCCGCGACGCGGACGGCACCCTGGTCAGCCTGACATCGGGGGAGTTCGACATGCTGGAGGCATTCGCCGAACGACCGCAGCAGATCCTCAGCCGCGACCAGCTGGCCGACCTCACCACGGGCCGCTCGCTCGGACCGTTCGACCGCTCCATCGACGTCGCCCTCAGCCGGTTGCGGCGGAAGCTGGGTGAAGACCCGAAGAACCCGCGCATGTTCAAGACTGTCCGCCACGGGGGGTATTACTTCGCATGCGACGTCACCGCATCCTGAACCCGCTGCACATGGGCGGCATTGCCGGTCGGCTGGCCCTGGTGGTCATGCTGGTGCTGGCCATCGCGCTGGCGGGCACCATCGGCTGGTACGCCAAGGACACGACCGAGACCGCCCGACGGCTGCTGGACCACACCGCGCGCCGGACGGAACAGATCGTTGTCCTGCTGGACCGGACACCTGCGGCAGAGCGGGCGGAACTGGCCCGCGTCATCACCGGCCCGACGCTGGGTGTCCGCATCCGGCAGGCACCACCGCGACAGGCCAGTGACCATGAACATCTCCACCAGGAAGAACTCAAGCGCGGCATCCTGCGCTTCGTGAACCGCAACCTGCCTGCGTTGCGCGGACGCCCCATGGTGATCGTCCCGCTGGAGGACGCTGATCACGACGGCAAGGATCGGGATCATGCGCGGCCAGGACACCCTCCACCTGAACCGGATCTGCTTCCCAGCCGGCGCAAGCTGATCTTTGCGACCACGCTGAACGACGGCACATGGGTCCACTTCCTGGTCTCGACCGACCGGGTGGCGTTCCGCTGGGCGTTCCGCGGCGTGTTCTGGGTTGCATGCACCGGCCTGCTGATCATTGTCTTCGCCATCTGGGCCGCGCGTCGCGCCACCCGCCCCTTGCGCGAACTGGCGCTTGCCGCCGACCGGCTGGGCCTGGATGTGGATGCCCCGCCGCTGGACGAGGACGGTCCGCGCGAACTGCGCAAGACCGCCGCGGCCTTCAACCGGATGCAGACCAGGATCAAGCGCCTGATCGACGACCGGACCCTGATGCTGGCAGCCCTGAGCCACGACCTGAAGACGATCCTGACCCGGTTGCGATTGCGGGCCGAATTCATCGAGGAGCCGGACCAGCAACAGCGTGCCATCGGTGATATCGAAGACATGCAGCAGATGGTGGACCAGGCCCTCGGCTTCATTCGCGGCGACCAGGCGACGGAGGCGATCACCCGCATCGACCTGGCAGCCCTGTTGCGCGACCTGGCCGAAGACTGCGCGACACGCGGACAGGACGTGGCCTTTGACGGTCCGGAACGGTTCGCAGTCGATGGCCGCCCGGTGGCCCTGAAACGTGCCGTCGGCAACCTGGTCGAGAACGCGCTCCGCTACGGCGGGGGGGAGGTCCGGCTGCTGCTGGTGAAAGGCGGCGGACGGGCCACGCTGACGGTTGCCGACAATGGCCCCGGCCTGCCCGAGTCCGAACTCGACAAGGTGTTTCAGCCGTTCTATCGCGTCGAGACCTCCCGCAACCGCGAGACCGGTGGATCGGGGCTCGGCCTGGCCCTCGCCCGCGACGTGTTTCGCAGGCTGGGCGGCGACCTGACCCTGGCCAACCGTCAGTCCGGCGGACTTGCCGCAACCGCCTGGCTGCCCGAGGACAGCAGCTAGATCGTTCCACGACCTGATGGCGTTTCCGCTGCGGTTCCATCTCTTGATGGACAGCAGTTGGCATGGTCTGACCGATGGCGGTCCTGTAGGATGGTGCCGACTGAATCAGCCCCTGAAAGATGGCTGACATTCCGGGGG
>CAJYBQ010000310.1 GCA_913064755.1 uncultured Alphaproteobacteria bacterium | reverse complement strand
CCGTGTCCGGCCCCCCCGCCACGCCATCCGTAACCTACAGCGACGGGTCGCCCGGTGAAAGGCGGGGCCGGCCGCTCTCGTGGCTCAGGTCCTCGAACGCGCAGGGCGGCGGACCACCGAGGCGGGGACGCTGGACGGGACGGCCCGTGTCTGCGGCGGCCGGGATGATCCTGGCCGGTTCGTGGCCGGCATTGCAGAAGTCGACGACGCCTGTCCGGGCATCCAGGATGCCCGCGAAACAGGTCACGAACTGGCTGTCATGATCCTCGCGCAGCAATTCCCTGCCGACCTCCGTGAAGACCTCGCCCATGGCCCGGTCGCCACGCAGCACCGCGCTCTTCACCATCACCTTGGTCATGGCCATCAGCAGGCTGGAGGTCACGCCCTTGCCGCAGACGTCCCCGACCATGCAGAACAGCCGATCCGCGTCGATCATGAAGAAATCGTAGAGGTCGCCCGTCATCTCCTCGGCCGAACGGTGAACCACGGCCAGGTCGAAGCGGGTCTCGGCGGCGAAGAGACCGGCAGGATCGGGAAGCAGGCGTTTCTGGATCTGGCTGGCGGCCTCCATCTCGGACCGTCGCTGCATCACCTCCATCCGGTGCAGTTCCCGATCCACCATCGCGGCGACACCGGAACGGAATATCAGCCAGTTGACACGGACCACGACCGCGGCGGACACGACGAAGCCGGTCATCGTCAGCACCTTCTGCAAGGCAGACACCGCCGGATCGCTGATCAGGGCACCGTAGAGCGAGGCGGCGATCATCGGGGCCAGGAACGCAATTGTCATGCGCGGCACCATGTAGGTGGAGGCGAGCGTCATGCCTGCCAGGCCAAGCGCCATCACCGCGAACGTCGTGCGGCCGACACTGTCGTCCAGCGGCATGACGAAGACGATGGCCCAGGCGAAATTCGCCCCGACGAGAAACGCCCAGACAAGACCGCCCCGGTAGAGCATCTTCCCGTCCAGCAGCAACCGGCGGCCGGTCCGCTGGCGCCAGTACCGGAATGCGGCAGCGCCCAGCAGGATCGTGTGCAAGCCACACCAGACGAGGCCGCCGCCGAGTGGAATATGGACCCGGTACTTGGCGATCCCGAGCGCGGCGAACACGCTCAACACGACGATGATTCCGGGTGTCAGGCGCTCCAGCGCCAGTTTCTGCTGGGCAACGAGTTCCTCGCCCAGGTTGGGGACAACGGTTTCTTCGGTGACATCTTCCAGGCCGTCGGAGCCGACCTGGAACTGCCCCCGTGCGGCCATCAGACGGCCTGCCGCTCCGCCGCGATTTCCTCGCGCAGCATCTCCAGTTCCAGCCATTGTTCCTCGGCTGCCGCACGTTCGGTTTCTGCCGCACCCAGCCTGTCCGACGCGGCCTGGAACCGGTCGGGATCGCGCTGGAACAGGTTCCCGTCTGCCATCTCGTTCGTCAGGGACACGATCTCCGCCTCCAGCGCCGCGATCCTGTCAGGCAGGGTATCCAGCGCATGCTGCTGCTTGAAGGACATCTTGCGCCGTTGCGGCGCTGCCTTCGCCGGCCCCCTGGACCGCTGCGTGGCACGCTGGCCCTGCGGTATCGCCTTTTCCGAATGCTCGCCACGCTGGATCAGCATGTCCGAATAGCCACCGGGGTACCGCTGCCACTCGCCGTTCCCTGCCGACACCAGCACGGCATCCGCAACCCGGTCGATGAAGTCGCGATCATGGCTGACCAGCAGCACCGTGCCGCCATAGTCGCCCAGCAGTTCCTGCAACAGGTCCAGCGTCTCGATATCCAGGTCGTTGGTCGGTTCGTCGAGGATCAGCAGGTTGGACGGGCGCGCCAGTGCACGGGCCAGCATCAGCCGCCCGCGCTCCCCGCCCGACAGCGCATGGATCGGTGTGCGCATCTGCTTGGGATCGAACAGGAAATCCTTCATGTAGCTGACCACGTGACGGGAATGGCCGTTGACCATCACCGCGTCACCTCCGCCGCCGGTCAGCGCGTCCTTCAGGGTCCAGGTCGGCGAAAGGCTTTCCCGACGCTGGTCCAGGCTGGCGGTTTCCAGCGCCGTGCCCAGTCGGGCGGTACCGCTGTCCGGTTCCAGTTCCCCGGTCAGGAGCCGCAGCAAGGTGGTCTTGCCAGCGCCGTTCGGCCCGACGATGGCGAGTGTCTCACCACGCAACAGCCGCAGGTCCAGGTTGTTGACCACCGGCGGCGCATCGCCCCAGGCCTTGGTGACGCCCTTCATTTCCGCGACCAGCTTGCCCGACCGCTCCGCCTCGGCGGCGGCCATCCGGACATTGCCTTGCGCGCGGTCGAAATTGCGTCGCTCCGACCGCAGCGAATGCAGGTTGCGCAGGCGGCCCATGTTGCGTTTCCGTCGCGCCGTCACGCCCTTGTGCAGCCATTCCGTCTCCGACACGATCTTGCGGTCGAGACGATGCAGTTCCTGCTCCTCCGCCTCCAGCACCTCGTCACGCCAGGCCTCGAAAGCGGCAAAGCCCCGATCCAGCCGCCGGGTCTTGCCCCGGTCCAGCCAGATGGTCGTGCCGGTCAGATTGCCCAGGAACCGCCTGTCATGGCTGATCAGCACCAGGGCGGAGCGCATGGACTTCAGTTCGGCTTCCAGCCATTCGATGGCCGGCAGGTCGAGATGGTTCGTCGGTTCATCCAGCAACAGGATGTCCGGCGACGGGGCCAGGACCCGCGCCAGCGCCGCACGCCGGGCCTCCCCGCCCGACAGGTGCGCCGGGTCCGCCGTCTCCGACAGGCCAAGCTGTTCCAGCAGGGATATGGCGCGGTAGGGGTCATCCCCGGGTGCCAGCCCCTCCGTCACGAAATCCAGCACGGTTGCGTGGCCGCTCAGGTCCGGTTCCTGCGGCAGGTACCGCAATGTGGTCCCGGGTTGCAGGAACGAATCCGCGCTGTCGGCCTGGACAATGCCCGCGACGATCTTGAGCAGGGTGGACTTGCCGGAGCCGTTGCGCCCGACCAGCGAAACACGCTCCCCCGCCGAGACAACGATCTCCGCCCCGTCCAGGGTCGGTTTGCCGCCAAAGGTCAGATGAACGTCACGCATGTGCAGAAGAGGTGGTGCCATGACGCTGTCTTAGTAGCAGCGCGCGCCCGAGGGAAGGGGCGTCCGCCCGAGAATGTCGCGCCCTGCCCCGGATAGGTGCTAGACCCGGGCATGAAACGAGACACACTGTCGGCGATCGGAGCCAACAAGCCATGATTTCGCGCTTCAATACCTGGCTGGAATCCCTGGTGGACGCCTTTCCCGCCACGCCGCCGGTCAAGCCACCATCGACATTCCGGGGCTTCGTCTGGTTCTACGCCCGGCCCTTCCTGCCCCTGATCGTGGCAAGCGGCATCTTCGCCGTCGCCATTGCCGTTGTCGAAGTGCTGATGTTCGCGTTCCTGGGCGATATCGTTGACTGGCTGGCCAATACGACGCCGGCGCAGCTGTGGGCGGAGCGCGGGACGGAACTGGTGCTGATCGGCCTGATGGTCGTGGTGCTCTACCCGCTGCTCTACCTGGTCGGTGAATCGATCAGCCATCAGGGCCTGATGGGCAATTTCGCCATGCGGGCACGCTGGGTATCGCACCGGTACCTGCTGCGGCAGAGCATCGCCTTCTACCAGGACGACTTTGCCGGACGGGTTGCCGCGCGGATGATGCAGACGGCGCTGGCAGTGCGCGACGTCGTGCTGAAGATGTCGGAGATCCTGCTGTTCGTCGCGGTCTATTTCGTCAGTGCCCTGGTGCTGTTCGCCAGCGCCGACTGGCGGCTCAGCCTGCCGATGCTGGCCTGGCTGGTCGGATACATGGTGATCCTGCGGGTGTTCATTCCCCGCCTGGCGCTGATTTCACGGGAACAGGCCAATGCCCGCGCGGATGTCACGGGGCGCGTTGTCGACAGCTATACCCATATCGGCACGGTGAAGATGTTTGCCGACGCGCAGTACGAGGACGATTACGCGCGCAGCGGCATGCGCCGTTTCCTGCATACCGTCTATCGCCAGATGCGGCTGTCGACCGTGCTGTCGGCGTCCCTTGCCTTCCTGAACGCCCTGCTGGTCTTCGGTGTCGCCGCCACGGCCATCGGTCTCTGGTCCGCCGACCTGGTGACCACGGGTGCCATCGCCTTTGCGGTGGGGCTGGTGCTGCGCCTGATCGGCATGTCGAACTGGATCCTGTGGGAAGTCGCCGGACTGTTCGAGAACGTCGGCGTCGTGATGGACGGCATCGACACCATCGCGCGCGACCGCGCGGTCGTGGATCAGCCCGATGCGCAACCCCTCCTGGTCAGCCAGGGAGAGGTCACGTGGGAGAACATCACCTTCAATTACGGCAAGGTCCTGCCGGAGGTGAACGGTTGCGTCATAGACGGCCTGACCCTGACCATCCGGCCGGGCGAGAAGGTCGGCCTGGTCGGGCGTTCCGGCGCCGGCAAGTCGACGCTGGTGAACCTGTTGCTGCGGTTCCATGACCTGGAGGGCGGACGCATCCTGATCGACGGCCAGGACATCGCCACCGTGCAGCAGGATTCGCTGCGCGCCGCCATCGGCATGGTCACCCAGGACACATCGCTGCTGCATCGCACGGTGGCTGAGAACAGCGCCGATGGCCGCGCCGATGCCACCCGCGAACAGGTCATCGCCGCCGCGCGCCAGGCCGAAGCCCACGATTTCATCCAGGAACTGGAGGACATGAAGGGAAACCGCGGCTATGACGCCCACGTCGGCGAACGGGGCGTGAAGCTGTCCGGCGGCCAGCGCCAGCGGGTGGCGATTTACCGGGTGCTGCTGAAGGACGCGCCGCTGCTGATCATGGCCGAGGCGACAAGCGCGCTTGATGCGGAAGTCGAGGCCGCGATCCAGCAGAGCCTGTACTGCGAGATGGAGTGCAAGACCGTTCTCGACAACGCCCACCTCATGCAC
>CAJYBQ010000309.1 GCA_913064755.1 uncultured Alphaproteobacteria bacterium | reverse complement strand
GCGGCAATGCCCGGCACCGGTTGACCCGGTCCACCGGTTGAACGGGCCTTGGCGCGTCGGGTCAATAATCTGGCAGCCCGCGCCAAGATCGGCAGCTTTCCACACCGTAGAAACCGGCTTGCAGCAACAAGGCAAGGAGCAAGCCATGAACATCGGAATCACCAACACCCCGGCCACGAATCCCGAATCACGGGACGCGCATCCGGGGGCAGGGCTGACCCTGGTTCTCGGCGGTACCGGCAAGACCGGGCGCCGTGTGGCCGACCGGCTGGCGCAACAGGGTGTGCCGGTTCGCATCGGGTCGCGTGGTGCAACGCCCTCGTTCGACTGGGAGAACGAGAAGGGGTGGAGCGCCTGTCTGACCGGCGTCGAAGCCGTCTACATCACCTATGCGCCCGACCTGGCGATGCCCGGGGCGCAGGACGCCATCCGTGCCCTGACAATCGCGGCGCGGCAGCATGGCGTGAAGCGCCTGGTCCTGTTGTCCGGGCGCGGCGAGCCGGAGGCCCAGGCCTGTGAACGGATCGTGCAGGAAAGCGGCATCGACTGGACCGTCGTGCGCGCAAGCTGGTTCAACCAGAACTTCTCCGAAGGCGCATTCGTCGACCTGGTCCTGGCCGGTACGATCGCCCTGCCTGCCGGCATGACGCCGGAACCCTTCATCGATGCGGACGACATTGCCGATGTGGTCGTCGCGGCGCTGGTCGCACCGGGCCACGCCGGGCAGACATACGAGGTGACGGGGCCGCGCCTGATGACGTTCGCCGATATCGCGGCAGATCTTTCCGCCGCGACGGGGAGGCAGATTGCCTATGTTGACGTGCCCCATGATGCCTTCATGGCCGAAGTCACGGCGTCAGGGGCACCTAAGGACGTGATCTGGATGCTCGACTACCTGCTGGCCACCGTTCTCGATGGTCGCAACGCCCATCTGTCCGACGGTGTGCAGCGCGCGCTGGGCCGTCCGCCCCGCGATTTCGCGGAATATGCGCGTGGCGTGGCGGCGACGGGTCTGTGGAGCGAATGATCCCGTGAAGCCGGGTGGTCTCCGGGGGGCAGGCATGGTTTGCCTGCCTGCTTCCCCGATCCGCCGGATGCGACCGGTGTGAAACCTATTCGTCGCGGTAGGATTTTTCCCGGCGTTCATGCCGTTCCTGCGCTTCCAGCGACAAGGTTGCCACCGGTCGTGCCTCCAGCCTGTTGAGGCTGATGGGTTCGCCGGTGTCGTCGCAATAGCCGTAGGTATCGTTCTCGATACGCAGCAGCGCGGCATCGATCTTGGCGACCAGCTTCCGTTGCCGATCACGTGTTCGCAGTTCCAGCGAGCGGTCGGATTCGGTGGATGCCCGGTCATTCAGATCGGAAACGGGTTGTGTCTCGGACTGCAGGGTCCGGATGGTTTCCTGCGAATCCTTCAGGATCTCCTCCCGCCACCGCAGGAGCTTTTTCTTGAAGTACTCTCGCTGAACCGGGTTCATGAACGGTTCCTGCGCGCTTGGTCGGTAGTTGTCGGGTATCTGGATGCCCATGTGGTCCTCAACTGCTGACGTGGCCAAAGCGGGCGCAATATAAGGGCGAGTGACATTCAGCCACAAGCCCCTTTCGTCATGACAGTCGGGTTACGGGTCAGTCAGTCAAAGTGCTGATCTAACGTCGCAATTTTGCCAGCTCCACGGCGACGCGCAGATCTATGGCATCCAGCGTGTCCGCGGCTTCCGGGTCGGTTTCCTGCTCACGCTGGCTGGCAAGCTGTTCGGAAAGATCTTCCAGCACCTTCGGTGAAAGGTCGCCCGAGAGCATGCCGATTCGCAGCTCGTCCAGCCGATCCAGCATCTCCGACGCGCGCCTGGCATTGTGCTGGCGGCGCCTGTCAGGGGCGTCATCGACCTGTGCCATGACAACGGCACCGGGTGCCGTGGCACCCGACAGGCCGGTCATCGGCGCGGTCTCGGCGCTGCCGCCGGGCGTTGCCGGAATCTGGAATGATTCGCCGGACAGGTTGGCACGCCGTGGCGTGCGGCCGACGGTGGCTGGCCCTGTCGGGCCTTTCCGCGCGATCTTCATGAGGTCGTCCTGATCCGGTTCATGTGGCCACCATCGTGCATCAGGGTAAACAAAGTCTTGCGACCGGCAATATCTGCCTCCCGTGCCCGGCAGTAATGGCCGCTTGATCGGTGCCGTGTCTGCTAACAGATTGAAAACAAAGGGGTCGAAACTGGCACAAGGTTCGCTTTCATGAAGCCACCTGCAGAATGTAAGGAATGAAACCGATGACCCTTCGACCCGCGATCCTGCGCCTGATGATCCTCGTGATCGCCGCCGCCGTGCTGGTACTGCCCGCCAGTGCCGCCAACGTGCGTCTGAAGGACATCGTCGAGTTCGAAGGCATTCGCGACAACCCCCTGGTCGGCTACGGCCTGGTGGTTGGCCTGCAGGGCACGGGCGACACCCTCGGCAACTCGCCGTTCACGCAGCAGAGCCTGGAGGCCATGCTGGAACGGATGGGCGTCAACACCCGGGACCAGAACATCAACACGAACAACGTCGCGGCTGTCATGGTCACTGCCGATCTGCCCGCCTTCGCCCGCCAGGGTTCGCGCATCGACGTGGTGGTGAACTCCATGGGTGATGCCGAAAGCCTGCTGGGCGGGACCCTGCTGGTCACGCCGCTGCTTGGCGCCGACGGCGAAGTCTACGCCGTGTCCCAGGGCCCGATCGTGGTGGGCGGCTTCACGGCCACGGGCAACGCCCAGACCATCACCAAGAACATCCCGACGGTCGGCCGCATCTCCAGCGGTGGCATCGTGGAACGCGAGACCGGCTTCGAACTGGTGCAGATGCGCCAGATGCGCCTGAGCCTGCGCAACCCCGACCTGACCACGGCCCTGCGGGTGGAGCAGGCGATCAACAGCCAGCTCGGCCGCAAGCAGGCCAAGGCCATCGACCCGACGACGGTGGTGCTCGGCATCATGGAATCCCAGCGTACCGACATGGTCGGTCTGCTGGCCGAAGTGGAGCAGGTGCGCGTCGAGACCGATACCACCGCCAAGATCGTCATCGACGAGAAGGCCGGCGTGATCGTCATGGGCAAGGACGTCCGGGTCGACGAGGTGGCGATTGCCCAGGGCAACCTGACGGTATCCGTGACCGAGACACCTCAGGTCAGCCAGCCCAATGCCTTCGCGGCGCAGGGCGAGACCGAGACCGTGGATCGTACATCCATCACCATCGACGAGGGCGAGGACCGCAAGCTGGTGGTGCTGAACCCAGGTGTCAGCCTGCAGGAACTGGTGGATGGCCTGAACGCGCTGGGCATCGGCCCGCGCGACATGATCTCCATCCTGCAGACCATCAAGACCGCAGGTGCCCTGCAGGCAGAAATCGAGGTGATGTGATGAACCCGATCAACAGCACGGCCGCCCTGACGGCCACCATTGCCCAGGCACATGGCAACCAGGCCCCGGTCAACCCGGCCCGTGCGGAACGCGAGGCACAGGCCCGCAGCACGGCGGAAACCTTCGAGGCCATGTTCCTGTCCACCATGCTGTCCAGCATGAAGCTGGGGATCGATCCCGACAGCATCATGGGCGGTGGCGAGGGCGAAGCGGCGTACCAGTCGCTGGTCGCCGAACAGTATGGCAAGTCGATCTCCGAGATGGGCGGCATCGGCATCGCGGATTCGATCTACAAGGAAATCCTCAGGGCGCAGGAGGCTGGATGATGCAGCGACGTACACGATTGAATGACCCGCGGCTGTCCGCGCTCTACAACACCGCGTCCGACCTGATCGAACTGATCGATGTCGAGAACGACCTGCTGGACCAGCGCAAGCCCGAACGGCTGGCCGATACGGAAGCACGCAAGGAAGGCCTGGTTGCCGACTACCGCATCAAGGTGACGGCACTGACGACGGCCCGCGCCTCGGGTGAGAAATTCTCCGAAGCGGACCGCGAAGCCCTGCGCGAGGTCGGTGCCTGCCTGGAGGAGAGGATGAGTGGCCATGCCCGTCGCGTGGTCCGCCTGAAGTCGATCACCGAAGGCCTTGTCCAGTCGATCTCGGAACAGGCGAACCGCGGCCAGCGCCAGGTCGACGGCTATGGTGCCAACGGCCGGACCGGCACGGTGACGCTGGCCCGCAACTCCTACCAGCGCCCGGCGGCGCTGAGCGTCAACCGCACCATCTGATCCGGGAAGTCGGGACGGAAGTGCAGGCGGCGATCATTCGATCAGCGTGATGCGGTACTTCACGTTGTCATCGGCGGCGACGTAGCTGTCGTAGAGCGCGCGGGCACGATGGTTGTCCGCATTGGTGTGCCAGTAGAACCGTGACCAGCCCTCCGCCCGTGCCAGCGCCAGGCACCCGTCGAGCAAGGCACGCCCCAGACCGTTTCCCCGCACCGTCTCGTCGACGCAGAAGTCTTCCAGGTAACAGATCGGGCTGCGCGTCCAGGTCCCCTGATGCCGGACCAGCATGGCGAAACCCGCCATCACGCCGTTGTCCGTGACCACCAGCGCACGGATCGCAGAAGCCGGATCGCAGACCCGCGCCCATGTGTGGTCGGTGATCGCCGGGTCCAGGTCCGTTTCATAGAACGCCAGGTACTGGGCCCAAAGCCGCCGCCAGTCCGCTTCGTCGTCCGGGGTGATCGGTCGGACTTCCGCCATGTGCCTGCTCCATCAGTTTCAAGCGCCAAGCTTAGGGCGTGATCCGGAGATTGCCGCAGCAAATTCATCTTTGCCGCTTGAAATAATTCCATGGAATGTTATTTATATTCCAGAGAATGCAAAAATGGAGCGGAACGATGCCAAGCAGACGACAGTTCATTCGGGTCATCGGGATCGGTGGCGTGGTTGCAGCCCTGGGGGCAGGTGGCCTGACCTGGGCCGGGAGCCGGGGCGCGATGCCGGCATCGGCCATCGCGCCATGGCAGG
>CAJYBQ010000308.1 GCA_913064755.1 uncultured Alphaproteobacteria bacterium | reverse complement strand
CACCCGGTTCCACGTTCAAGATGGCCGTCGCCCTGGCGGCGATGGAGGCCAATGTCGCCGGGGCCGCGCATCGCGTGTTCTGCAACGGCAAGCATGTCCTGGGCAACCACACGTTCCATTGCTGGAAACGCTGGGGGCATGGCTGGGTGGATCTGGACGATGCGCTGACACAGAGCTGCGACGTCTATTTCTATGATATCGCCCGCCGGGTGGGGGTGGAGAAGATCGCGGCCATGGCGGAACGGCTGGGGCTGGGACAGACGCTGTTGCCGGAACTGCCCGGTGAGAGCGCCGGCCTGGTGCCGAACCCGGCGTGGAAGGAAGGCGCGATCGGCGAGCCGTGGCAGGGGGGCGAGACCCTGATCATGGGCATCGGCCAGGGGTACCTGCTGGCAACACCGGTCCAGCTCGCCACCATGACCGCGCGGCTGGCCAACGGGGAACGCGCCGTGTCCCCGCGCCTGGTGTTCGGTGAAGGGCCGGACGTGGAAGCACCATTGCTCGGCATTTCGCATGACGCCCTGAACCAGGTCCGCAAGGGCATGGACCACGTGGTGAACGGTCAGCGCGGCACCGCCCGCGCGCACAGGATCACGGAAAACGGCTGGTCCATGGCGGGCAAGACCGGCACCTCGCAGGTTCGCCGCATCACACGCGCCGAGCGCGAATCCGGCGTGCTGAAGAACGAGGATATCGCCTGGCGAACCCGCGACCATGCCCTGTTCGTCGCCTTCGCCCCGGTCGACAAGCCGCGCTATGCGCTGTCCGTCATCGTCGAACACGGTGGCAGTGGCTCGGCGGCGGCGGCCCCCGTGGCGCGGGAGATCATGCTGGCGACGCTGGAACTCGACCCTGCATCCAATCGCCCCAACCGCGTTGCCGCCACCCCGAAGAGGGAGGGCTGAGCCATGGCAGTTGGCTATCGCGATGATCCCGGCGAGCTGCGTTTCGGCCAGAAGCTGATTGCCCTCAACTGGGGGCTGGTGCTGCTGATCACCCTGACGGCCTCCGTCGGCTTTGCCATGCTCTACTCGGCGGCGGGCGGCGACATCCAGCCCTGGGCCAGCCGCCAGATCATCCGCTTCGGCGCCGGTGCCTTCCTGATGCTGACCATCGCGTTGATCGACATCCGGTTCTGGATGCGCTGGGCCTACCTGATCTACGGCATCGCGCTGGCCCTGCTGGTCGCCGTCGAATTCGTCGGCATGACCGGCATGGGCGCAACCCGCTGGATCAGCCTGGGGTTCTTCAACCTGCAGCCGTCGGAGATCATGAAGATCGCGCTGGTGCTGGCACTGGCACGCTATTTCCACGGCATGTCGCTGGATGACACCGGCCGCATCACCTTCCTGCTGCCGGCGCTGGCGATGATCGGCCTGCCGACCCTGCTGGTGCTGAAGCAACCGGACCTCGGTACCGCGCTGCTGCTGGCCGCCGGGGGGTCGATCGTGCTGTTCCTCGCCGGGGTCCGCTTGTGGAAGTTCGCCCTGGCGCTCGGGGCCGCGCTGGCCGCCCTGCCCATCGCCTGGTCGCAGCTGCACGAGTACCAGAAGGGGCGCATCATGACCTTCCTGAACCCGGAGCAGGACCCCCTGGGGGCCGGGTATCACATCATGCAGTCGAAGATCGCGCTGGGATCCGGCGGCGTGGCGGGGAAGGGCTTCCTGCAGGGCACGCAGAGCCACCTGAACTTCCTCCCCGAAATGCGCACCGACTTCATCTTCACGATGCTGGCGGAGGAATTCGGCATGATCGGCGGGCTGGCACTGATGGGTCTCTACATCCTGATCCTGATCTATGCCTATGTCATCGGCTTCCGGTCCCGCCACCAGTTCGGGCGGCTGGTGGCGCTGGGCATCGCGACGACGTTCTTCCTCTACATCTTCATCAACATCGGCATGGTCACCGGCATCCTGCCCGTCGTCGGTGTGCCCCTGCCGCTGATTTCCTACGGCGGCACGGCAATGCTGACCCTGTTGATCGGTTTCGGGCTGGTCCTGTCCGTGTCCATCCATCGCGGCGTCGAGATTCCACGCAGCAGCGGCTGAACCGGATCGAACGGCCCGCGAACGGGCGGCGGGGCCTGGCGCATGCCCCGTCTCACCTCACAAATACTTGACGAACATCCGGGAATCCGCCCAACTCGGGCACATGGGATTTTACTTCGCACAGGCCCTGACAGGGCTCGCCAGCGCATCATCGCTGTTTCTGGTGGCCGCCGGACTCAGCCTGATCTTCGGCGTCACGCGGGTGGTGAATTTCGCCCACGGATCGCTCTACATGATCGGTGCCTACGTGGCGATGGACGTCATCGGCCTGTTCGGCAAGGTGCCGGGGTTCTGGCTCGCCCTGCCCATCGCGGCGCTGGTTTCCGCGGCCGTCGGCGGCTTGATCGAGGTGACGGTGCTGCGCCGGATCTATCGCGCACCGGAGATGTTCCAGCTGGTCGCGACCTTTGCCATCGTGCTGATCGCACAGGACGTGGCCGAATGGATATGGGGCGTCGCCGACCGCTTCGGCCCCCGCGCGCCGGGCCTGTCGGGCATCGTCTTCATATTCGGCGAGCGCATACCCGAATACGACCTGTTCCTGATCGCCATGGGGCCGATCACCCTGTTCCTGCTCTGGCTGCTGTTTGCCCGCACCCGCTTCGGCGTGCTGGTCCGCGCCGCGACACAGGATCGGGAGATGGCGGCGGCCCTGGGCGTCGACCAGGCCAAGCTGTTCACGGCGGTCTTCTGCCTCGGGGCCGGGCTGGCAGGCCTGGGCGGGGCGATGCAGGTCCCCCGCGACGCCGTCACCCTGACCATGGACCTGGAGATCATCGCGGAGGTCTTCGTGATCACCGTCGTCGGTGGCATGGGGTCGATCCCCGGTGCCTATCTCGCGGCCATCCTGATTTCCGAACTGAACGCCTTCGGTATCCTGATCCTGCCGGAAATCACGCTGATCGTCGCCTTCGCGGCGATGGCCGTGGTGCTGGTGATCCGCCCCTACGGCCTGCTCGGACGCCCGCCGTCAGCCCCCGAGGTGCCACCCGGTCCGGGCATCGGCACCCTGCGTCTGCCGGCAAGGGTCTGGTTCGGGCTGCTGGTGGTGATGATGGTCTTGCCCTTCTTCGCCGACGACTTCATGACCGTGCTGATCATCGACATCATGATCCTGGGCATGTTCGCCATGTCGCTGCAGTTCCTGATGGGACCGGGGGGCATGGTCAGTTTCGGCCATGCCGCCTATTTCGGCGTCGGGGCCTACGGCGCGGCGCTGCTGGTGCATCACCTGGACGCCGGGATGGGCTGGGCGCTGGCCCTCGCCCCGGTCGCCGCCGCCGCCGCCGCGCTGTTCTTCGGCTGGTTCTGCGTCCGCCTGTCCGGTGTCTATCTCGCCATGCTCACCCTTGCCGCCGCGCAGATCGTCTGGGCCGCGGCAACGCAGATGCAGGAATTCAGCGGTGGCGACGATGGCATCACCGGTGTCTGGCCGGCGAAGTTCTTCAACGACGGAACCACCTTCTACTACCTGGCCCTCTCCTTCGCCGTCATCGCGGTGATCGTCCTGCGCCAGGCAACCCGCAGCCCGTTCGGGCGGGCCCTGACCGCCGCCCGGGACGCACCGCTGCGGGCGGAGGCGCTGGGCATCAACGTGCAGAACCAGCAGTGGATGGCCTTCACACTGGCTGGGACGGTCGCGGGCCTGGCCGGTGGTCTCTACGTGTTCAAGAAGGGCAGCGTCTTCCCCGACGTGCTGGCCATTCCGCAGTCGGTCGACGCGCTGATCATGGTGCTGCTCGGCGGTGTCGACGTGCTGGCGGGCGCGCTGATCGGGGCCACGACATTCGTGGTGCTGGAAGATGTCTTCAACCAGTTCGAAGCCTGGCGATCGATGCTGGGCGGCGTCATCCTGCTGATCGCCATGCTGGCGCCCGGCGGCATGGCGGGCCTCGGCACCCTGGTCCGCAGGCGGAAGACCGCATGAGCGCGCTGTTGCAGGTGAATGACCTGGCGAAGTCCTTCGGTGGCGTCGCCGCGGTCGATGGCGTCAGCTTCCAGGTCAAGGCGGGGGAGCGCCTGGCGCTGATCGGGCCGAACGGTGCGGGCAAGACCACGTGTTTCAACCTGCTGAACGGCCAGTTGCGGGCCGACCGGGGCAGCGTCGTGCTGGACGGCCAGGACATCACCGGGCGGAAGCCGCGCCAGATCGTCCGTCTCGGAATCGGCCGCACCTTCCAGATCGCGCGGTCGTTCCTCAGCATGACCGTAACGGAAGCCGTGGAGACGGCGCTGGATGCCGCCACCCGCCACACCCTGTCGTTCCGCCGCGCGCCGGATGCCAGCGTCCGCATCGCCGAACTGCTGCAACAGGTCGGCTTGCAGGACCAGGCCGACCGCAGCGTGACCGAACTGCCCTCTGGCGACGTGAAGCGCCTGGACCTCGCCATGGCGCTTTCATCCTCCCCGCGCCTGCTGTTCATGGATGAACCGACCGCGGGCATGGCGGCGGCGGACCGCGCCCTGCTGATGGACCAGGTCAGCGGCATCGTCGAACGGTCCGGCCTGGCGGTGCTGTTCACCGAACATGACATGGAAGCCGTCTTCGGCCATGCCGACAGGGTGATCGTGATGGCGCGCGGGCAGTTGATCGCGGAAGGCTCGGTGGACGAGATCCGCCGGAACCCGGAGGTCCGCCGGGTCTACCTGGGGCGGACGGAGGGAAGCGAGACCGATGCCTGAAGCAATGCTGCAGATCAAGGGACTGACGGCAGGCTACGGCCCGGCGACGGTGCTGCACGGGCAGGACCTCAGCCTGGCCCAGGGGGATTCGCATGCCCTGCTGGGGCGCCATGGCGCGGGCCAGTCGACGACCATCCAGGCGATCATGGGCAGGGCCCGGCGTGAGGCACCGGACCTGAGGTTCGAGGGCCGGCCGCTTGCAAG
>CAJYBQ010000307.1 GCA_913064755.1 uncultured Alphaproteobacteria bacterium | reverse complement strand
GGGCATGCGCTTCAGCCTGCCGAATTCCCGAATCATGATCCATCAGCCTTCCGGCGGTTTCCAGGGCCAGGCCTCGGACATCGAAATCCACGCCCGCGAGATCATCGCACTGCGTCAGCGGCTGAACGAACTCTACGTGCTGCATACGGGTCAGGACATCGAAACGGTTGAAAATTCGATGGACCGCGACAACTTCATGACGCCACAGGACGCGGTGAAGTATGGTCTGATCGACGAGGTCGTAGAGCATCGCAAGGTTCCGTTCGACGCCGCCGATGCCTGATCGGTGCCCCTGGCGGGGCCGTTAACCGAACCTTGATTGCCTTCAGGGTACGATGCCGACGTGCCTTGACGACCGTCACCAGCGTCGTGTCTCACGGCGATATGGTGCTCCGGCAGGGTTGAACGGCGCACGAGCGGCTGTCTAGAATGATGACAGCCATGAGAAGACTGGAGCGAAAATGACCAAGCTGAGCGGCAGCGACTCGAAGAACACCCTGTATTGCTCCTTCTGCGGGAAGAGCCAGCACGAGGTGCGCAAGCTGATCGCCGGTCCCACCGTGTTCATCTGCGATGAATGCGTTGAACTCTGCATGGACATCATCCGTGAAGAGAACAAGGGATCGCTGGTCAAGACGCGGGACGGCATTCCGACACCGCAGGAAATCTGCACGGTGCTGGATGACTACGTGATTGGCCAGTTCGTGGCCAAGCGGGTCCTGTCCGTCGCGGTACACAATCATTACAAGCGGCTGAATCACGGCAGCAAGACCGGCGACGTCGAACTGGCGAAGTCGAACATCCTGCTGATGGGTCCGACCGGTTGCGGCAAGACCCTGCTTGCCCAGACGCTGGCGCGGATCCTGGATGTACCGTTCACGATGGCCGATGCCACCACGCTGACCGAGGCCGGTTACGTGGGCGAGGACGTCGAGAACATCATCCTGAAGCTGCTGCAGTCCGCGGACTACAATGTGGAGCGGGCCCAGCGCGGCATCGTCTACATCGACGAAGTGGACAAGATCAGCCGCAAGTCCGACAACCCGTCGATCACGCGCGACGTGTCGGGCGAGGGCGTGCAGCAGGCACTGCTGAAGATCATGGAAGGCACGGTCGCCAGCGTTCCGCCGCAGGGTGGACGCAAGCATCCGCAGCAGGAATTCCTGCAGGTGGACACGACCAACATCCTGTTCATCTGCGGCGGCGCCTTTGCCGGCCTCGACAAGATCATCGCTGCCCGCGGGCAGGGGACGTCCATCGGCTTCGGTGCCGATGTGCGCAGCCCGGATGACCGGCAGACCGGCGAGATCCTGGCCGAAGTGGAACCGGAAGACCTGCTGAAGTTCGGGTTGATCCCGGAATTCGTCGGTCGCCTGCCGGTTCTGGCAACGCTGACCGATCTGGACAGTGAAGCCCTGATGCAGATCCTGACGAAGCCGAAGAACGCCTTGGTCAAGCAGTACGAAAAGCTGTTCGACATGGAAGGCGTCGGCCTGACCTTCACGGAGGATGCCTTGCTGGGCATCGCCAAGAAGGCGATCGCCCGCAAGACGGGTGCGCGTGGTCTGCGGTCGATTCTCGAAAACATCCTGCTGGATTCGATGTTCGACCTGCCGACCATGGATGGGGTCGAACAGGTTGTCGTGAATGGCGAAGTCGTGGAAGGGCGGGCCAAGCCCCTGAAACTCTACGCCGACCGCGCCGGTGAGATGGATAACTCCGCCTGATTGCGGTTTCTCCCGGCGCAGGTGGGTACGCAGCGCTTGAAGCCTGAAACCGATTGCATAGATGATGACGTAAGGAATCCGGCGCCAGCGCGCGCCACGCGTTCCGTGCGTAAAGGAGAATTGTGTGTCTGACGCAGAAAATTTCGTGACGCTGCCGGTCTTGCCGCTCCGTGACATTGTTGTCTTCCCGAACATGATCGTGCCGCTGTTCGTCGGCCGCGACCGCTCTGTCCGCGCCCTCGAGGCCGTGATGCAGGGTTCGAAGGAAATTCTGCTGGTGGCGCAGAAGGATGCTGCCGTGGATGACCCGGGAGAGCGGGACATCTATCGTTTCGGTGCCATCTCGACCGTTCTGCAGTTGCTGAAGCTGCCCGATGGCACCGTGAAGGTGCTGGTCGAGGGGCGCCGTCGCGCGGAACTGACCGATTTCATCGAGAACCCGGATTATTTCGAGGCGACCGCCCGGACGCTGTCGGAGGACGAGGGCGATGCGGAAGCCGTCGCCGCCCTGGGCCGCACGGTGCTGGACCAGTTCGAGCAATACGTGAAGGTTTCGCGCAAGGTCCCGAACGAGGTGCTGGCCACCGTTCAGCAGATCGAGGACCCGAGCAAGCTGGCCGATACCGTGGCGCAGCACCTGCAGTTGAAACTGTCCGACAAGCAGGCGTTGCTGGAAGTGCTTTCCGTGGCCGAACGCCTGGAGCGGATCAGCGGCCTGATGGAAGGCGAGCTGGGCGTGATCCAGGTCGAGAAGAAGATCCGTGGCCGGGTCAAGCGCCAGATGGAGAAGACCCAGCGCGAGTATTACCTGAACGAGCAGATGAAGGCGATCCAGCGGGAGCTGGGCGAGGGCGATGAGGGCGGTGACGAACTGTCCGAACTGGAACAGCGGATCGAAGAGACCAAGCTGACCAAGGAAGCCCGCGAAAAGGCCGATCAGGAGATGAAGAAGCTCCGTGCCATGAGCCCGATGTCGGCCGAGGCGACGGTCGTGCGGAACTATCTCGACTGGCTGCTGTCGATTCCGTGGGGCAAGAAGTCCCGCGTGAAGCGTGACGTGAATGCAGCCGAGATCGTTCTCAACAACGATCACTACGGCCTCGACAAGGTCAAGGAACGCATCCTGGAATATCTCTCGGTGCAGCAGCGCGCCAAGAAGCTGAAGGGGCCGATTCTCTGCCTCGTCGGCCCGCCGGGTGTCGGCAAGACGTCCCTGGGCAAGTCGATCGCCCGTGCCACCGGTCGGAACTTCGTGCGCCTGTCGCTGGGCGGTGTCCGTGACGAGGCGGAGATCCGCGGCCATCGCCGGACCTACATCGGGTCCATGCCCGGCAAGATCGTGCAGTCGATGAAGAAGGCGAAGTCGTCCAATCCGCTGTTCCTGCTGGACGAGGTGGACAAGCTGGGTGCCGATTTCCGCGGCGACCCGTCGTCGGCCCTGCTGGAAGTGCTGGACCCGGAGCAGAACCACACCTTCGCGGATCACTACCTGGAGGTCGATTACGACCTGTCGGACGTGATGTTCATCTGCACCGCGAACACGCTGCGCATGCCGCAGCCGCTGCTGGATCGCATGGAGGTCATTCGTCTGTCGGGTTACACCGAGGACGAGAAGCTGGAGATTGCCAAGCGGCACCTGATCCCGAAGCAGGTGAAGGACCATGGCCTGCGCAAGGGCGAGTGGGACATCACCGACAACGCGATTCGCGACATCATCCGCTACTACACCCGCGAAGCCGGTGTGCGGAACCTGGAACGCGAGATGGCGAAGCTGGCGCGGAAGTCCGTCAAGTCCATCGTCACGGGCGAGACGAAGTCCGTGAAGATCACCAGCCGCAATCTCGACAAGTATGCTGGCACCCGGCGGTTCCGCTTCGGCGAGATCGAGGAGAAGGATCTCGTCGGTGTCACGACCGGCCTGGCCTGGACCGAAGTCGGCGGCGAACTGCTGTCGATCGAGGCCGTGATGCTGCCCGGCAAGGGACGCATGACGATCACCGGCAAGCTTGGCGACGTGATGCAGGAATCCATCCAGGCCGCGCGGTCGCTGGTGCGGTCCAAGTCCCTTGGTTTCGGCGTCATCCCGCCGACCTTCGACAAGCGCGATATCCATATCCATGTGCCGGAGGGGGCAACCCCGAAGGACGGCCCGTCGGCCGGTATCGCCATGGTGACGTCGATCGTCTCCGTGCTGACCAACGTGCCGGTCCGTCGCGACATCGCGATGACGGGCGAGGTCACGCTGCGTGGCCGCGTGCTGCCGATCGGTGGCTTGAAGGAGAAGCTGCTGGCGGCCCATCGCGCGGGCATCAAGACGGTGCTGATCCCGAAAGACAACGAGAAGGACCCGGACGACATCCCGAACAACGTGAAGAAGGACATGAAGATCGTTCCTGTCTCCACGGTGGACGAAGTCCTGCCTTTGGCCCTCACCCAGCCGCTGACCGCGGTCGAATGGGACGAGGCGGCTTACGAGGCCGAACAGCTCGCCGCGCGTCGGGGTGATCCGGCCGGTGAGGGTCTCGTGACCCACTGATTCTCGGTCCGACACCGGCGGATTGGTCGGCCAGTGTGCGCCTGGCGCAACCTTCCGTTACGCAAATGTCACGCTAAGTGTATGATTTAAAAAGGGGGAGAAACCTTGGGTTTTCTCCCCCTTTCCCTTTGACGGGCCACAGACCGCCCCCTATTCTTGCCGCGGATTCAAGATATGACCGGCAATAGAGAAGGGGACGCCTTGTGAACAAGAACGAGCTGGTAGCAGCGGTCGCGGAAGCGGCAGATCTCTCCAAACGCGATGCAGGCAGTGCGGTGGACGCAACTCTTGCTGCCATCGAGAGCGCCATGGCCAAGGGCGAGGAAGTTCGCCTCGTGGGCTTCGGGACCTTCCTGGTCGCCAAGCGTGCTGCCTCCAAGGGCCGCAATCCGCAGACGGGTGCCGAGATTGATATTCCGGCTTCCAACCAGCCGAAGTTCAAGGCTGGCAAGGCGCTGAAGGATGCGGTCACCTGACCCTTCCCGGACGAATTGCGAAAACACGCCGGGCGCCTCCCCATCTGGTGGAAGCGTTCGTCGTTGTCGTTACGGCTCCTTTCAGGTGTCGGAAGATACTGGCAGGGACCGCGCGTGAACTGGCCGGAAGGCCGTGTCCGCCGCGTTGCAGGTTCTGGTGCAGGGCGGTTAGCTCAGCTGGTAGAGCATCTCGTGTACACCGAGAGGGTCGGCA
>CAJYBQ010000306.1 GCA_913064755.1 uncultured Alphaproteobacteria bacterium | reverse complement strand
TTTCCCCGTTCTTATCCGGACGAGTGCCGCATCAAGTGGCAGAGGTGGCTGGGGCCCGCTATGGCCGGCCATATCATTCAGTTCTTCGAGCAGATCATCGGCATACACCACCGCGGTCCCGGTCTTGCCGACAACGATCCCCGCCGCCACGTTGGCAAGCTGCGCCGCTTCAAGCGTCGGCACACCCGCCGCGACACCCGCCGCCAACAGGGCGAGGACCGTATCGCCCGCGCCCGAAACATCGAACACTTCACGCGCGCGCGACGGGAAATGATCCGCGCCGGCCGCGGTCACCAACGACATCCCCTGCGCACCGCGGGTCACCAGCATTGACCCGATGCCGGCATGTGACAGCAGGCCGCGGGCAGCATCAACGATGCCGTCCTCGGATGACAGTTCGCCGTCTGCCGCTTCGCCGAGTTCTCTCAGGTTGGGCGTGATCAGGCTTGCCCCGGCATAACGCGTAAAATCCCGGGACCTCGGATCGACAATCACCGGCTTGCCGGCGGCGCTTGCCGCCTCGATCAAGCCGGCCACGAGGCTGTCGGTTATCGTTCCTTGCCCTTATCCGTGAAGCAATTCGCCGGGATATTCCGCTGCTGGCCATCTGTCGTGGCATTCAGGAACTCAATGTGGCCATGGGTGGCAGCCTGCATCAGCATCTGAAGGACGTGCCGGGGCGCCTTGACCACCGCCGTCCCCGCGACAAGCCCTTTGCCGAACAGATCGTCCCACGCCATGCCATCACCCTGCAGCCCGGCGGCCTGCTGCACCGGCTGGCCGGTGGCGCGGCGGAGGTTCAGGTCAACAGCCTGCATGGCCAGGGCGTCGACCGGCTGGCCGACGACCTGGTGGTCGAGGCGACGGCACCCGACGGCACGGTCGAAGCGGTCACCCACAGGCATGCCCCCGGCTGGCTGCTGGCCGTGCAATGGCATGCGGAGGTCCAGCCCGGCACCTATCCGCTGCATGCGGCGATCTTCGGTGCCTTCGGTGCCGCGTGCGCCGCTTTCATGGAAAGCCGAAACCGATGAACATCGAACAGGCCACCGAGTGGCTGAGGGCCCGCCGCATCGAGGAGGTCGAGTGCCTGATCGTCGACATCACCGGCGTTCCGCGCGGCAAGGTCCTGCCCACCGGGCGCTTCCTCAAGGCCGTCAATGACGGATCGCTGCGCCTGCCGGAGGCCGTGTTCCTGCAGACCGTTTCCGGTGACTGGCTGGAAAGCCGGATGCTGGACCCGCGCGACCCGGACGTGGTGCTGGTGCCCGACCTGACCTCGCTGCGCGTCCTGCCCTGGTACGACGAGCCAACCGCGCAGGTCATCTGCGACGCGGTCAAGATGGATGGCGATCCGGTCATCTTCTCGCCCCGCGGCCTGTTGCGCCGCATCGTCGATCTCTACGCCGCACAGGGCTGGCGGGTGGAGGTGGCGCCGGAACTGGAATTCTACTTCATCGCGCGCAACACCGACCCGGATCAGCCGCTGAAGGCCCCGATCGGCCGGTCGGGACGCGCCGAGACCGGGCGCCAGCCCTACAGCATCGACGCGGTGAATGAATTCGACCCCATCTTCGATGACATCTACGACTTCTGCGAGGCCCAGCAGATCGAGATCGACACGGTCATTCACGAAGAGGGGCTGGCGCAGGTGGAGGTCAACATCGACCACGGCGATCCCGTGGCGATCGCGGACCAGGCATTCCTGTTCAAGCGCACGGTGCGGCAGGCTGCATTGCGCAACGATCTCTATGCCACCTTCATGGCCAAGCCGCATCAGAACGAGCCGGGCAGCGCCATGCACCTGCACCAGAGCGTGCATGACCTGACCACCGGGGAGAACCTGTTTTCCCTGCCGGACGGTTCCGACAGCCCGTTGCTGCTGAACCACATTGCCGGGCTGCAGAAATTCCTGCCCGCCGCCATGCCGTTGCTGGCGCCCAACGTGAATTCCTATCGCCGCCTGACGAATGAATGGGGATCGACGGTCAACACCCACTGGGGCCACGACAATCGCACCACCGGCCTGCGCATTCCCCGGTCCAGCGCCGGCAGTCGCCGGGTGGAGAACCGGGTTCCGAGCGCCGACGCCAACCCCTACCTCGCCATCGCGGGGTCCCTTGCCTGCGGATACCTGGGCATGATCGACAAGCTGGAGCCGACCGAGCCGCTGTCGATCGACGCCTCCGAACGCAAGCTCAGCCTGCCCCGGCTGCTGTCGGAAGCCATCCAGCGTCTGCGCTATGCCGCGCCGCTGCGCGAGGTGCTGCACGAGGACTTCGTCGCCGCGCTGATCGACGTGAAGGAAACCGAGATGGAAGCCTTCAACCGCGTCATCAGCGCCTGGGAGCGAGAGCACCTGCTGCTCCACGTCTGAGCATTTCGGCCTGGAACAAATGGCACGGGATTAGATGGCACCGGATCAGGTGGCTGAGGATCAGGCCTCCCGGAACCGCGCCAGCTTGCGTACCAGGTCAGGGTAGTCATCGGCGATGATGTCATGATGCGCGTCGGGGCTGGGGTCGGGCGGACCGGCCTTGCCCCATTCGGTCGGACGGCGGACGAAGGCGGTCTTGTAGCCAACCTGCCGGGCCGCGTTCAGATCGATATTGTGGCAGGCGACCATCATGATCTCGCCCGGATCCAGCACCAGCCACCTTGCCACCTGCTGGTAGGTGAAGGGCAGCAGCTTGTACTTGCCGATCATCTCGCAGGAAAAAACGGCGTCCCATGACAGCCCGTTGCGTTTGGCCGTGTCGATGATCAGCGAGACCGACAGGATGGTGAAGGAGGCGACGATGAAGTCCGCCCGCATCTGCGCCTGTGCCGCCGGAAAATCGGGCCAGCAATCCAGTTCGTGCCAGGCCCGCCAGATGTCGTGGCGGTCGGCATCGGTCAGGGCACCGAGGTCGTGCCTGGCGATCATCTCGTCCAGTTTCTCGCGATGGACGTCATCGATGTTGAAGGTTGCCGGCGCATCTGCACCCGCATTGACCATCGCCTTCAGCGATGCCGCGCGATACTCGTTCGTGATCGCCGCCCAGTCCCGTTCCAGGCCTCGCCTTGCGCCCGCGTTCGCGAATGCCCTGCTGATACCGCCGTGCCAATCCAGGATTGTACCGCCGGTATCGAACGTCAATGCCTTGACCATTGCCCCACCTCCCCCCGCATGACCGTGGACAAGTCCCGGCAGGCGCTTGTCCGCTTTCGCCGTCCCGGTCCCTCCGCCCTGGTCTCTCCGCCCCTATCTCTCCGCCACGGTGCCCCGGCACCATGGCCGGCAGGATCACGCTGCCAGCGAGAACACTTCCGGACGGAAGGCCTCGAAGCAGCGGATGGCTTCCTTCGGGTCCGGGCTGAGGGGGGCGATGATGTGGGTGTGGATACCGGTTTCGGCGGCCCAGCGCAGGCGCTCGCGGCATTCGTCCGCGGTGCCGATGATGGCAATGTCGTCGATCAGGTCATCGACCAGCGCGCCCGTGGTCTTGGCGCGGTCCTTGGCGGCCCAGCCTTCGCGGATCTGCGCGGCCTCATCCTCGTACCCGGCCCAGGCCAGGAACTTGTTGTAGACCGGCTTCGCGTAATAAGGCGCGAAGTTCTGCCGGAACCGGTTGCGGCCCTCCGCCTTGTCGTCGGTCACGAGCACCATGTGGCGGTTGACGACCTCCACATCCGCGCCGTCACGGCCCGCGCGGGCGGCCCCGATGTGGACATGTTCGATCATCTTCGGCAGGGCCTTCTTCGGCCAGAGGTTGAAGATCACCCCGTCTCCGACCTCGGCCGCCATCTCGATCATGTTGGCGCGCAGGGCGGCAAGATAGATCGGCACCGACTGATCCAGCGGTGCCTGGCGATAGCCCTTGCTCTTCACGGTCTGGCCGTCGAAATCCGATTTCTCCCCGGCCAGCATGGAACGGACAAGCTGCGCGGTTTCCTTCACCCGGGTCAGCGGCTTCTCGAACACCTGCCCGTGCCAGCCCACCATCATCGGCTGGCTGGACGAACCGAGGCCCATGACGAAGCGGCCCGGCATGGCCTGGCCGATGGTGCCGGCCGTCGCCGCCAGCACGGCGGGGGTGCGCGAGAACACCGGGGTCACGGCAATGCCGAACCGCAGCTTCTCGAACCGAGGACCAAGTGCGGCGACGGAGGTCAGTGCATCCGGCGCACCGCCGTCGGCAAACCAGGCGTCGTCGTAGCCGTTGTCCTGCGCCCAGGTCAGCCGGTCCACGGTGTCCTGCAGGCGCGGGCCGGCGGGAACGGTGACGGCTATGCGTTGTCTCGGGGCCATGCTTGATCTCCTGATTGAGTGCCGTGTCTGTCGTATGCCGCTCAGGCGAGGGCAACGGCTTCGTGTACGATATCGAATGACCAGGGCCATGAGCCCACGGTCACGAATGTCCGCGCGGGCGGATCCTTGGGGAAGAACTCGGCATAGACCGCATTCACACGATCGAACTGCCCGGCATTGACTGCAAAAACGGTGCACTTCAGCACCTTTTCCATGGACGAACCGGCTTCCTCCAGCACCGCCCGTACCGCGTTCAGCGAAGCGCGCGTCTGGGATTCTATGTCCCCCTGCACCAACTGCCCCGTCACCAGATCGACCGGCGGCAGGCCGGAGACGAAGACCATGCCCGCGCCCCGGGTGGCCAGCGAGAGGGGCACGTTGCCCTTGTCGATCATCTGCTGCCGCACCGGGTGCGTGATGATTTCCTTCGACATTGCGGCAGGCTCCCTCAAGGGATGACGAATGGCGTCAAGTTGAACCGGATCTCCGCTTCGAGGCGGCGGTTCATATCCTGCCCCAGCGCCTCGACGAAATCGATCTGCATCTGCCCCCGCTGGTCCAGCGTCCGACCCTCCGGCACGGTCAGGCTGCGGGTGGCGATGGCGGTGGTGAAGCCGGTCCCCCCTGCCCTGCAGCCGCCCATCCTGTTTGCCCCCCGTCCCTCTGCCCCG
>CAJYBQ010000305.1 GCA_913064755.1 uncultured Alphaproteobacteria bacterium | reverse complement strand
TCAGACGGGTTATGCTCGTGTTTTTCGTGTATGTTGAGTTGCGTGGATGTGTTGTGCATGATCGGTTTTGTGGTTTTTTTTGTTTTTTTTTGTTTTTTTTTTTTTTTTTTTTTTTTTTTTTTCAAGCAGAAGACGGCATACGAGATAAAGGAATGTGACTGGAGTTCAGACGTGTGCTCTTCCGATCTGGTCGTTGCTGACCAGCGCACCGCCCCCGGATGTCGTGATGATCTTGTTGCCGTTGAAGGAATAGATGCCGAAGCGGGCGAAGGTGCCACTTGCCTTGCCGCCGCAGGTCGCGCCCAGGCTCTCTGCCGCATCCTCGATCAGGGGAACATCATGCTCGGCACAGATGCGCCCGATGGCGTCGTAGTCGGCACTCTGGCCATAGATGTTGACGCAGATCACGGCCTTCGGCGGCTTGCCCTTTGCGCGGGCGTCGTTCAGGGCGCGGCTCAGCGCGCCGGGGCTCATGTTCCAGCTTTCGGGTTCGCTGTCGATGAACACCGGGCTGGCACCCTGGTAGAGGATCGGGTTGCAGCTGGCGACGAATGTCAGGCTGGAACAGAACACCACGTCTCCCGGTCCGACATCCAGCAGCCGCAGCGCCAGGTGGATTGCCGCGGTGCCGGAACTCAGGGCGACGGCGCCGTCCATGCCGACCAGGTCGGCCAGTTCATCCTCGAACGCGTCCACGTGGGGGCCGACCGGGGCGATCCAGTTGGTCTCGAACGCCTCGGCAACGAGCTGCCGCTCCTCTTCCCCCATGTGCGGCGCGGAGAGCAGGATAGGCTGGTCCATCGACGGCAGGTGGAACAGCCCGACGGGCCGCCCGTCCGCGTTGACCACGGGCAGTTGCAGCACCTTGGCGCGGTTCATGGTCTGGCGCGCGGTGGCGGCCGAGGTGTCTTCCGACGTGGTGAGCGGGGTCACGGGGGACAGGCCGGACAGGGGCTGGTCCAGGTCGTCGGATGCCATGATCGCCCTGCGCAGGTCGCCGTCGGTAACGACGCGGACGAAACGCTGGTCGTCGTCCGCCATCAGCAGGCACCCAAGCGCGCCCTCGTTCATCGCCGCAAGGGCGTGGCGCAGCGACGTATCCCGGCCAATCAGGATTCCTGTCAGATCGCGGATCATGAAGTCAGCTCCCGCTCGGCCGGGCGCCTGCCGGCGATGGCCAGGATGGTCAGGATGATGAACAGGCATAGCCACCAGCCCAGCCAGATTGAATGTGCCGCCCCGAAGGCACCCACGGCCATCGCGGCCAGGGCGGTGACCGCGGCGGCGGCGGCGCGGTCCAGTGTCAGTGCCGCGCGATGGATGGCAATGACGATGGCGGATGCCGCAACCACGCCTGCCAGCCCGATATCCTGCCATACCTGGGCGAACAGGGAATGCGGATGCCAGAGGTGGTCCATCTTGTAGTAGTCGCCGGGGCCGGTATAGGTCGCGTTCAGGCGTTCGAATTCGAGACCATGGCCAAACAGGGGGTGATCCAGCGCTGACCGGGCGACGGTGGACCAGATCTCGAACCGTTCCAGCAGCTTGTATTCCAGCAGGTTGGCGCCGTCGATGGTGGCCAGCAGCAGGTCGTTGACCGCCGGGAACAGGACCGGCGTCGTGGCAAGGACGCCGACCGTCAGCACCGCCATGGTGACGACAACCGCCGGACCCAGCACGCGGCAGAACACGAAGACCAGGATACCGATGATGCCGATCAGCTGAGAGGTCTCGCTGATGGTGAAGAACGCCATAGCCAGCATGGCAGCCAGCGCCGCCACGAAAAGCCACCCGGGACGCAGGCAGGCGATCAGCAGTGCAACCGAAAGGGTCATGATGACCCAGAAGTCATTGAAGCGACTCATGAAGAAGTCCGGCGTGGTCTGCCATGCGGCCGCAAGGATGCCATCCGGGGTGGGCAGGTTCTTCGCGAAGACTGTCCTGATGCGCAGTGCCAGGTGGTCGCTGAACAGGTCGAAAACGGCGATGGCGACACCAATCGAGATGCCGGCAACCAGTGCGCGGACGATGATCGCGCGTGCCCCGGGCAGTTGCAGCGCGATCAGCACCAGCGGCAGTCCGGTCACCAGTGCCAGCGCACTGCGCCAGGCCAGCACCTGCATCCGGGCGGCATGTTCCGCGTCGGCCCACATCGGACTGAGCAGGCCAAGCGCCATGACGCCTGCCAGGCCGGCCAGGCCCAGCCAGGCCGCCGCGGGCGTGGCTGCCCGGACCGCACGCCGGTTGGTGATCAGCCAGGGCAGGCCCAGGATCGCGGCACCACCGGCAACCCACGCCAGGCTGCGGTCGGAGAAGAAGGCGATCCACGGCAACAGGAAGGCCATGAGGCCAATGCCCAGCAGGGCGAGGGTGCGTGTCATGATCCGCGATCAGGCGTCCGGGGGCAGGGCATAGGTGCCCGTCACATGTGCCACCGGGTCCGGCATGCCGTCGGAGAAGAGGGAAATGTCACCCACGGCCAGGCGTCGCCCCAGCTTCAGCAGCCTGACCTCCGCGATCAGGTCGGCGGTGCTGGGCAGCCGCAGGAAGTTCATCGTGATCGAAGTCGTGACGGACTGTGTCCTGGGCCCGATCATGGCCAGCACCGCGATGTACAATCCCACGTCGGCCAACCAGAAGAGCGTCGGTCCCGACACCGTGCCACCGGGGCGCAGGTGGCTCTCGTTCACCGGCATGCGCAGCCGCGCCGTCATGTCTCCCGCCTGTTCGATGATCAGCCCCAGGTGACCCGATTGCGGAAATTCCCGGACCAGCAGGTCAGCCAGTTCATCGATCGTCATTGCCGTTGTCTGCTTGGCAGCCATGGTCGCGGTTCCTGGACAGGAATGGGTTCCCCGTGACTTGCCCGAGGGGCCGGGTATCCGTCAAGTGTGACCGCTTCACGGAGGCTGTATTCAACGCGGTCGGTGCAGCCGGTTTTCTCGCGCGCGGAAACGGCCTATATGCAGCAGCATGGAAACCGAGCTTGATCTGGATATGCATATCGCGAAGCCCCGCGGCGAAACCCGTGTCGTGGTGGCCATGTCGGGCGGCGTGGATTCCTCGGTCACGGCGGCGATGCTGAAAGCCGCCGGTTACGACACCGTCGGAATCACGCTGCAGCTCTATGACCATGGCGCGGCCGTGGAACGCAAGGGCGCCTGCTGTGCCGGGCAGGACATCCTGGATGCCCAGCGCGTGGCGGAGCGCATTGGCATCCCGCACTATGTCCTCGACTATGAAAGCCGGTTCCGCGACGCGGTGATCGATGACTTCGCGGAAAGCTACCTGCGTGGCGAGACGCCGGTTCCCTGCATTCGCTGCAACCAGACGGTCAAGTTCCGCGACCTGCTGCAGACCGCCCGCGACCTGGGCGCCGATGCCCTGGCCACGGGGCACTACGTCCGTCGTGTCGGTGGCGCAACGAATGCAAGGCTGCACGCCGCTGTCGATGACAGTCGCGACCAGAGCTATTTCCTTTTCGCCACGACGGCCGAGCAGCTTGATTTCCTGCGCTTTCCCCTGGGCGACCTGCCCAAGAGCGAAACCCGGCGACTGGCTGAACAGTTCGAACTGCCCGTGGCGGCAAAGCCCGACAGCCAGGATATCTGCTTCGTTCCCAACGGCGATTATCGCCGCGTGATCGAGAAGCTGCGGCCCGATGCCCGTGTCCCCGGCAATATCGTCGACACGTCGGGCAAGGTGCTGGGTCGGCATGACGGCATCATCGGTTTCACCATCGGGCAGCGGAAGGGGCTGGGCCTGGGGGGGGAGACCGGCACCGATCCGAATTTCGTGCTGCGGCTCGATCCGGCGAGGGCGGAAGTGGTTGTCGGCCCGCGGGCGGCGCTTGCCTGTCGCAGCGTGACGGTCAATGCGCTGAACTGGCTGGGTGATGCGCCGCTGCCCGCATCGGGGCAGGCGGTGATGGCGAAGATCCGCAACACGGCCCCTGCCGTCCCTTGTCGCCTGGTTCCCGCCGGGAACGGCATGGCATCGGTGCTGTTCGACGCGCCCGAGTTCGGGGTCTCGCCAGGACAGGCCTGTGTCTTCTACGATGCGGACCGGGTCCTGGGGGGCGGCTGGATCGTCGAGGCGGAAAGCGCCGTCGCGGCCTGATTTCCCGTCAGATTGCCCGTTGACCATCAGGGGCCACCAGGCATGCGTTTCACGTTCGACCAGATACAGACATTCCTCGCCATCGTTCGGGAAGGGGGCGTGCGCCGGGCTTCCGAATCGCTGCACCTGACGCAACCGGCCATTACCGCCCGGATCAAGAACCTCGAGGAAGCGCTGGGGGTCGAACTGTTCGACCGCAAGGCGGCGATGGCGCTGACCAAGGACGGCATCGCACTTGTCAGCTATGCGGAACAGTTCCTGAAACTGAATGACCTGATCCAGCGCGACGTGGCACGCGCCGACAGCATCGATCAACTGTTCCGCGTCGGCGTGTCCGAGACTATCGTGCAGTCCTGGTTGCCGGAGTTCATTGCAGAGCTTCGCAGCGTGTTTCCGCGCCTGACGGTGGAGATCGATGTCGACATATCGGGCAACCTGAGGGACCGGTTGCTGGCCAACGCGATCGATTTCGCGATCCTGATGGGGCCGGTATCGAACTACCGGGTCGAGAACGTGCATCTGCCGAGCTACGAGATCGGCTGGTTCTGCGCGCCGGGCCATGTGGTCGGCAATGCCCCGGCAGAGATATTCCAGACCAGCCCCGTGATCACCTTCGCCCGCGACACCCGCCCCTTCCGGATGCTGAAGGAGGTCTTCCTGGAACGCTACGGCCCCGGCGTGGTGCTGTTCCCGTCGTCATCACTGTCAGCCTGCTTCCGGCTCGTGGCTTCCGGCCTGGGCGTCGGCGCATTGCCGCTGGCGCTGGCCGAACCCTACCTGGCGCGGGGCGAGATGGAACGTTTCGACCCGGGCTGGAGTCCCGAACCGCTGGGCTTCACCGCGTCCT
>CAJYBQ010000304.1 GCA_913064755.1 uncultured Alphaproteobacteria bacterium | reverse complement strand
CTTGGGAGACGGACCGTCCTGTCCGAAGCCGGATATCGAGGCGAGGATGATTCGCGGATTCCCCGGGGCGAGGCTTTCGTAGTCGATGCCCAGCCGGTTCTTGACGTCCGGGCGGAAGTTCTCGACCACGACATCGGCAGTCTGCGCCAGCTTCATGAAGACCGCATGACCCTCGGGATCCTTGAGGTTCAGGGTCAGCGAGCGCTTGTTGCGGTGCAGGTTCTGGAAGTCGGACGTCGCCCTGCCCGCCCCCAGCGCAACATGGGGCTCAAGGATTGCCGGCATTTCGATCTTGATGGCATCAGCGCCGCAGTCGGCTAGGTGCCGTACACAGGGCGGACCAGAGCGCACACGCGTCAAATCGAGTACACGGATATGGTCCAGCGCCGAAGACGCGGGATTATGTGTCATCATCCTCTCCCTGATCATGCAGCCTTGCTTTCGGCCTGTCGGCAAATATCCTGAACCCGACCTACCGGCAAGGGTACAACCACGAGAGGCCATCATGGACGGGATCACCGAAGCTGCACTGAAGGTGCGCCCGCTTGCAGGCGCTCTGGGTGCGGAAGTACACGGCGTCGATCTTTCGGCACTGGACGCATCATCCTTCGAAGCCGTGCACCAGGCATTCCTGGATCACCAGGTACTGGTGTTCCGCGACCAGGATCTTGACCCGGAAACCTACCTTCGCGTGGCCGGTCTGTTCGGGACGCCAGTGCCCTATCCGTTTGCCGAAGGCATCGAGGGCCATCCCGAGATCACCGTGATCGTCAAGGAACCGCACCAGACTTCGAACTTCGGCGGCATGTGGCACTCGGATACGACCTACAAACCCGAACCACCGAAGGCGACGATGCTGTATTGCCGGGAAACACCGTCTGCGGGCGGTGACACGATCTTTGCTTGCCAGTACCGTGCATTCGAGACGCTCTCCGCGCCGATGCAGGCATTCATGTCCGGCCTGAAGGGCATCTCCAGTTCCGCCAAGAACGCCTCCGCCCTGCGCGGAACGCACCTCGCGACGGGATCGATGCAGGGTTCCACCCAGGACGGGGTAGCGGAGATCGCCGGAGATGTTGATGGAAGGGCAGAAGTTCTTCACTTCCGTCGCATCCAGCCATTCGGAATCGACGCCGTTCAGCCGGTTCGCCTCCACCCGGCGCTTCAACTGCCGCATCTCGCCCTCGTCATGCGCCAGGTTCAGCACGCCCCGGTGGCTCATCCTGATGTTGCAGTTGAGCTCCTGGCCCAGCCCCTTCCAGAGATCGAGCGCGTGGTTGTAGATCGCGGCACTCTCGTCGAACAGGTAGTTGGAGCGGATGATGGTGGTGTTGCGGCCCGAATTGCCCCCGCCGATCCAGCCCTTCTCGATGACCGCGATATTGGTCATGCCGTGCAGCTTCGCCAGGTAATAGGCCGTCGCCAGCCCGTGGCCACCGCCGCCGATGATCACCGCATCGTAGGACTCCTTCGGTTCCGGCTTCCGCCAGACCCTGTCCCATCCGCGATGGCCACCCAGGCCCTGCCGGATCAGTTCAAGCGCCGAATATCGTTTCATGCCGCCAACATCTCCCTAACCCGATCCGATGGCATGCCCGATGCCGCCGCCGAGAGCGCGGAAAACCGCCACCCTGCCCGGTCTAGATGACAGTCGGGCAGGTACCGCGACCACCCTGCCGCGACATGGCATGTATCAAGCGCGACACGGGTCGGCATCCGCCTGCTGCACCGATCACCGTCGCGCCGCTTCGATAGTGATTGAAGCGATGCGAAGCCTACAGCAAACTGGCACCTGAATGCAGAAGACAGATTGACCGGTTCGTGACTTTGTGCCGCTGTGTTCACTTGGAAATCAGGTGCGTCATGTGGGCGTGACCGATACGCCCCTCGCATGGGCCTGATTATCGGAGATGCGGTATGACAGAACAGGGTTTCGAGATGCAGAAGACGCATCGCGTCCTGTTCTTCCTTGTGCCGCAGTTCTCCATGATCGCCTTCTCGTCCGCGGTGGAGCCGTTGCGCCTGGCCAACCGGACCCTGGGCCGAAAGGCCTATGAATGGATCATAGCCTCGCTGGATGGCGCGCCCGTGACGGCATCGAACGGCCTGTCGGTAGGCGTCGACATGTCGCTGGACCAGGTGCGGCAGCGGTCCCTGGACGACATCAAGCCGGAACTCATCCTGGTCAGCGCCGGTCTGCAGGTGGAGGCATTTCGCAGCCCGCAGTTCGACGGCTGGATCCGGGCCATGCATCGGCACGGGATCGGCGTTGGTGGCCTCTGCACCGGTGCCTGGCTGCTGGCGCATGCGGGCCTGCTGGACGGCAAGCGATGCTCGATCCACTGGGAAACACTGCCGGCGTTCGCCGAGAAATATCCAACGGCGGAAGTGCACGCCGACCTCTGCGAGATCGACAACGGCATCTATACCTGCGCCGGCGGCACGGCGGCGCTGGACATGATGCTGCATGTGATCGAGGGGCATTACGGCCAGCAGGTGGTCACGCAGGTCTGCGAACTCTGCATGATCGATCGCATCCGCAACCCGCGTGATCGCCAGCGCCTGCCGTTGCAGGCGCGGCTGGGGCTGCACCATGCCAAGCTGCTGCTGATCATCGAACTGATGGAAGCCAACGTGGCGGAGCCGCTGTCGCTGGCGGAGCTTTCCGAATACGTCGGCCTGTCCCGGCGCCAGGTGGAACGCCTGTTCCGCCGCCACCTCGGACGCTCCCCGGCGCGCTATTACCTGGAGATCAGGATCGACCGGGCGCGGCACCTGCTGTTGCAGTCGAACATGCCGATCGTCGATGTCGCCATCGCCTGCGGCTTCGTCTCCGCCTCGCATTTCTCCAAGTGCTACCGCGAGATGTACGGCCGGTCACCGCAGATGGAACGGCTGCAGGCCGCGGCCTTTGCCTGAGACCTGAACGACCGGAGACGCAGACACGGCAGGTCGGTTGATCACGGGCTCGCCTGCGACCGGGATTCTCCGTGGTTCCATGCCACCACAGCGTCGCGTACCATCATGGTTCCGGCGTTGGGCGGATTTCCGCCTGGCAAACAGGGGAACGATGATGACCGCCCCGACGGTTCACGTGCACGGCAAGGAACGACGACAGCATCCACGGGTGGCCGTGGGCCTGCCGGTACGCATCCGGACGGACCGCGCCGCCGCGCCCGGCAGGTTCACGGCAATCAATGTTTCGTCGGGTGGTCTGCTGATCAACCCGGCCGTCCCCAGCAACGCGGGCAGTGCCTGCTGGGTCTGCATCGACGGCTTCGATGAAACGCTTGCCGCGCGCATCATCAGCCACCGCAGCCAGGGCACCGGCATCGCCTTCGAGGACGTCCGCCTGGGAGAGCAGCTTGCGGTCTGGATGGTGGAGCGGGCCATCAGAAGCCCCTAGCGCGCCCCGCATCTCCAGCGCATCACCGACCCGGCACCGTCATCTTCCTTCGGCCCTTGCAGGACGCGCGGTGTCAGCCGTTCGTGCCCAGCACCCGGCGCGCCTGCGCCGCGTCTGCCGCGATCTGTGCCTTCAGCGCGTCGAGACCGTCGAACTTCCTTTCCGCGCGGATGAAATCGATGAACCGGACCTGCGTGTGGCGGCCATAGAGGTCGCCCGCGAAGTCGAACACGTTCACTTCCAGCATCACGTCGGACTTGTTGAACGTGGGCCTGCGCCCCAGGTTGGCGACGCCATCGTGCCAGACCGTGGTCCCGCCCTCGTCCCAGCCGATGCGCACCGCGTAGACGCCGAACTGCGGTTCGATATAGCCACCGAGCGCCACGTTGGCAGTGGGAAAACCTATCGTGCGCCCGCGCTGATCGCCCTTGATGACACGGCCATGCACTTCCCAGTCATGCCCCAGCAGATCGGCCGCCCGGCGCGGCGCGCCCTGCCAGAGAGCGTCGCGGATACGGGTGGAGGAAAACACCTCCTCGCCCTCGCGAACCGGCTCGACCACGGTCACGCCGAAGCCGCGTTCGGCACCCATGGCCTTCAGCATCGCGACATTGCCCGCCCGCTTGTGCCCGAAGGCGAAGTCGTAGCCGACCACGACATGGGCTACACCCAGCCGCCTGACCAGCCCCTCGCCGACGAATTCCGTCGCGCTCATCTCTGCCATCGGCCTGCCGAAAGGGGCGACGGCCATGACATCGATGCCCGTGCCGCACAGGCTCATCGCCTTGGCGCGGAAATTGGTGAGGCGAAACGCCGGCGCGTTGGCGGCGAAATATTCGCGCGGATGCGGTTCGAAGGTCAGCACCCCGGCCGGACGGCCGAGGCGCGTCGCCTCTTCCGCCGCGCGGGCAATCAACACCCTGTGGCCGCGATGCACGCCATCGAAATTGCCAATCGCCACGGCCGCGCCACGGCATTCCGCCGACGCGACCCCGCTCAACCGTGCAATACGCATGTGATCGATCACTTGCCCCTGCGCGCCGGCATGATCCAGGCGTCACCGACAACGACCTTCTTGTCCCCGACGGTGCAGGTGCAGACGTAGTGGACACGCCCCTTCGCGGCCAGGACCTCGTCCACCTCCGCCGTGGCCGTCACGACGTCGCCGATGCGCACCGGTGCGGTGAACTTCAGGTTCTGGGTCATGTAGATACCGCCGGGACCGGGAAAGATGGTGCCGAAGATCGTCGAGAGGAAACTGGCCGACAGCATGCCGTGGGCAATGCGCCCCTTGAACATCGTGGTGCTGGCGTATTCCTCGTCAAGGTGCAGCGGATTGTCATCGCCGGACGCATCGGCAAACGCCTGGATCAGATCCTCGGTCACCTCGGCGGTGTAACTGCCCACCATGCCGACCTCGATATCCTCGAGGTACCAGGTCTTGCCCTTTTCGGTGATGGTCCCGCTTGCCGTGCTCATCCTTGCCGTCCCTCCGCATTGGTCTGCTGCCGCCATGGCCCTGCAAGCTTTAGAGCATAATCACAACTGCCCTCCAAGGCCCG
>CAJYBQ010000303.1 GCA_913064755.1 uncultured Alphaproteobacteria bacterium | reverse complement strand
CCGCCGGCGGGGGGGGGGGCCGGGCCGGCCCGCGCCGCATTGCGGTCCGCGCAGTGGTGGCGGGCGGCGAGGGAGTCGTCGGAACCGGGGCGCCGGAGGGACCCGCACGCGGAATGGTGTCCTTGCGGCGCAAGCATCCGTTCCTTGCCGCGACCGCGGCGCTGGGCGCCGTCATGGCGCTCAGAGGGTTCCTCAACAACACGGCGGTCGTGGTGATCTTCATTCCGATCATGGTGGTCATGGCCGACCGGATGCGGCGCAGTGCCAGTGGCCTGATGATCCCGCTCAGCTATGCCGCCATCCTGGGCGGCATGACCACGCTGATCGGTTCGTCCACCAACCTGCTGGTTTTCGCCGCAGCTGTCCGCTCCGGCCAGCCCCGGATCGAATTCTTCGACATCACGGCCATCGGCATCGTGCTGGCCGGCGTCGGCATGGTCTACGTCATCTTCGTGGCACCGCGCCTGCTGCCGGACCGGGCGACGCTGGCCCAGTCGCTGACCCACGGGGTCGAGGGGCGGCAGTTCATTGCCCAGATCGACGTGCGGCCCGGGTCGTCCCTGGTCGGCGTGAAACCGCGCGCGGGACTGTTCCCCAGCCTGCCGGGAATCACCGTGCGGCTGATCCACCGCAGCGAGGAACAGATACTGCCGCCATTCGACGAGATCGAACTGCAGCCGGGGGACGAGTTGATCATCGCCGCCACCCGCAAGTCGATCACCGAGGCACTGGCCCGCACGCCTGATCTGCTGCATGCCATGCACACCAGCGACGACCTGCCCCCGCAGGAAGGGGATTCGGCGCCCCTCGACCGGGACTTCCTGCTGGCAGAGGTCATCGTCGCACCGGCAAGCCGGATGATCGGGCGCAACCTGGCGCAGATCGTGTTTCACACCCGCACCCGCTGCACCGTGCTGGGCATCCAGCGACGCAGCCGCATGATCCGCCAGGGTCTGAACGACATCCGGCTGGAGGCCGGTGACGTGCTGCTGACCCTCGGCCACCGCAGCGACGTCCACCGGCTGCGTTTCAACCGTGACGTGATCCTGCAGGAATGGTCGGCCTATGACCTGCCCGCGCGGGAACTGGCCAACCGCGCCGCGCTGATCTTCGGTGCCGTGGTGCTGACCGCCGCGACCGGCGTGTTGCCCATCGTGGTCGCGGCACTTGCCGGCGCCGTGCTGATGCTCGCCACGGGCTGCCTGAACATCTACCAGGCCACCCGTGCGCTGGATCGACGGGTGGCGGTGCTGGTCTGGGCAGCCCTTGCCATGGGAACGGCCCTGCATGGCACCGGCGGCGCCGACTACGTGGCGCAGAAGATGATGGCGGTGCTGGACGGCGCACCGCCGCTGGTGATCCTGTCGAGCTTCTTCCTGCTGGTGGCCTGCTTCACCAACGTGCTGTCGAACAATGCAACCGCTGTCCTGTTCACGCCCATCGGCATCGGCCTGGCCCAACAGCTTGGCGTCTCGCCCAACGCCTTCGTCTACGCGACCCTGTTCGGTGCCAACTGTTCCTTCGCGACGCCCATGGGGTACCAGACGAACCTGCTCGTCATGGGTCCGGGGCATTACCGGTTCGTCGATTACCTGCGGGCCGGCGTGCCACTCATGCTGCTGATCTGGCTGACATTCACCGCCGTCGCAGCCGTCGCCTTCGACCTCTGACCGCCCCCCCCCCCGTGTCAGCCCCAAAGGTCTCCACCCGCCGGGCTGACCGTTGACCCGTCGTAGTCGAGGCCCGGCACACGGTCCCGTTTCAGCATCAGCGGGCCGTCGATGTCGGTGAAGTCGGCCCCCTGCGCCACCAGCAGCGCCGGGGCCATGGCAAGGCTGGTGGCCACCATGCAGCCGACCATCACCTTGAACCCCTGTTCGCGCGCCGCCGTGCGCAGGCGCAGTGCCTCCGTCAGTCCCCCGGTTTTGTCGAGCTTGATGTTCACGATGTCATAGCGGCCCTTCAGCCCCGACAGGCTGTCGGTGGCATGGCAGCTCTCGTCGGCACAGATCGGCACGGCATGGCTGACGGTGCCGAGGGCGGCATCTTCGCCGGCCCGCAATGGCTGTTCGATCATCTTCACGTCCAGGTCGGCGAAGGCCGCGAAGAGCTCCGTCAGCTGATCCGGTTTCCAGCCTTCGTTGGCATCGACCACCAGCACGGAGTCCGGGGCGGCCTTGCGGACAGCCTGCGCCCGGGCAACGTCGCCTTCCGGGTTGCCCAGCTTCAGCTTCAACAGGGGGCGATGCGATTCCAGCGCGGCCACTTCCGCCATCTTCTCCGGTTCGTCCAGGGTGACGGTGAAGGCGGTGATCACCGGCCCCGGCGCGGGCAGGCCGGCCAGTTCATGCACCGGGCGACCGGACTGCTTTGCCTCCAGGTCCCAGAGTGCGCAATCGACGGCATTGCGGGCGGCACCCGCCTCCATCAGCTCCAGAAGGGCAATCCGGTCCGCGCCGTCCTCGACAGCCTTCTGCGCCGCCCTGATCTGCTGTTCGACCTTTTCGAAGGTCTCGCCATAGCGGCGGTAGGGCACGCATTCCCCCCGGCCGGTCAGCCCGTCCTGCGTCACCTGCGCCACCAGCACCTCGGCCTTCGTCTTGGTGCCCCGGGAAATGCGGAAGGTACCGCGGATCGGCCAGACCTCACGCTGGAAGGAAAGCTGCCTCACGCCAGCGCATCCACCAGGGCGGCAACGCCGGTGCGCACCGGGTCGACCGCCGGCAGACCATGCTGATCGGACAATTGCTTCAGGCAGTCTGCTGCGGCAGCTTCCGAAAGGGCGCTGGTGTTGACGGCGATGCCGATGCAGCGCGCGTCCGGATTGGTCAGGGTTGCCGCCTCCACATGCCAGCGGATGCAGGCATCGATCGGCGGAATCGGATGTTCCACGTTGCGCATCTTCCTGCGCGTCGGCTCGTGACACAGCACCAGCGCATCCGGTTGCGACCCGTGGATCAGCCCCATCGTCACCCCGGCGAATGACGGATGAAACAGCGATCCCTGGCCCTCCATCACGTCCCAGTGGTCGGGATCGTTCGCCGGGCCGAGCAGTTCCGAGGCACCGGAAATGAAGTCGGCCACGACCGCGTCGACGGAAATTCCCGACCCGGCAATGAAGATGCCCGTCTGGCCCGTGGCCCGGAAATCGGCCTTCCAGCCCCGCGCCTTCATCTCTGCCGCGATGGCGAGCGAGGTGTACATCTTGCCGACCGAGCAATCGGTCCCGACGGTCAGCAGGCGCTTGCCCGGACGCCTGGTACCCTTGCCGGTCGGCAGGGTGCCCGCGGGCGCGTGCCGGACGTCGAACAGGCTGCGCCCGGTCCGCGCTGCCGCCGCCGCCACCGCTGGCTGCGTCGTCAGCCGCATGTGCAGGCCGGACGCCACGTCCATGCCCGATTCCAGGGCCTCGACGATCGCCGAAACCCAGTGATCGGGCAGAACCCCGCCCGGGTTCACGGCGCCGATCACCAGTGTCGCGGCACCGGCGGCGCGGCCTTCGGCAATGGTCATGTCGGACAGGCCCAGGTCTGCCTTGCAGTCGGCAAAGCGGACCTGGCCGATGCAGTCGTCGCGACGCCAGTGCACCACGCCGGTGGCTGTCTTGGCCGCCAGCTGGTCATGCACATCGCCCAGGAACATCAGGTAGGGCGCCCGAATTTCGATCGTACCGGTCATTGCTGCTGCTCCTGCTGCGCCTGAAGGCTGGCGAGTTCCGCTTTCAGCTGGTCCATCTCGTCGGCGGCCAGCTGCATGAATCCATCCTCCGACCAGCGCCGGTAATTGCCGAGCGCATAGGCCATCGCATTCTCGTGATACATGAACGCATTCATCCGGTTGGCGAGGTAGTTGTTGCGGGTGGCCTTGATCGTGGCCGGCACGCCGACAACGATGGAATTGGCTGGCACCACCTGGTTCTCGCGCACGAAGGCATTCTGACCGACAATCGAATTGTCACCGACCACCGCGCCATCGGCGACCGTCGCATTGATGCCGACCAGCACATTGTCGCCCAGCTGACAGCCGTGGATGATGGCATGATGGGTGATGGAGCAGTCCTGCCCGATGATGGAAGGTGTGGTTGCGCCCACGTGCAGCATGCAGAAATCCTGGATGTTGCTGCGCTTGCCCACGACGATCTCGCGCACCTCGGCCCGCATGGCCACGAAGGCCCAGACCGACGCCTGCTCCTCGATCGTGACCTTGCCGAAGATCCGCGCGGTCTCGTCGATATAGGCCGGGTTGTTCAGGGTTATGTCGGGTCCGAATGTCGGCATGTCTGTCTTCCCTCAAGCGAATGCGTACGGCGGGCTGGCTCAGTGATCAAACTCGGGCTGGTGGAATTCCGGCCGCTGCAGATCGGCGTCCAGCGGTGCGCCTTCCGATTGTCGCGACGTGCGCCGGGACAGGGTAATCGCGCGGCGCTGATAGTACAGGGCGCGTTGGCGCTCGTAATGATTGTCACCATTGCGAATCGCCTCCGTTGCCGGGAAGGCGATCATGCGATCGGACAGTTCCTCCGCCGTGCCATGGGCGATTCGTCCTGGCAACCTGGTGATCAACGCGAAGGGGTCTGCTGCCTCCGCCGCCGCGTAGCCAACCGCGTCACGCAGGTTCGTCGGCCCCAGGATCGGCAGCACCAGGTAGGGTCCGGCGGGAACTCCGAACCGATGCAGCGTCTGACCGAAGTCGGCGTGATGCGGCTCCCAGCCGAACCACATGTCGGCCACGTCGAAGATACCGCCCAGGCCCAGCGTCGTGTTCAGGGCGAAGCGGCCGACCGACAGGCTCGCCTTGGTCAGTTCACCCTGCAGCAGGTCGTTCACGAAGATGATCGGTTCGCTGTAATTGTGCACGGCATTGCCGATGCCGGTCGGCACCCGGTCGGGCGCATGCCCGAGGACCCCGGTGCTCGGCCGCCGCCCCGCCCGGGCGACGGCGCGGTTCAAGCCGAGGGACAACCGCGGGCCACGTTTCCGCCGAACTCAG